>NZ_JBEPNP010000027.1:0-47190 GCF_040546335.1 Arthrobacter sp. UYEF20
GGCGTCGTCCTTGTACTTCTGGCTATACCTCTTACGGTCGGTCATTGTGAAGAAGGGCTCCTAACAAGCTGTCTCACAAAACCATACGGCCGCATTGTTCTTGTTGTTGTTCTTGTTGTTGTTCTTGTTGTTGTTCTTGTTGTTGTTCTTGTTGTTGTTCTTGTTGTTGTTCTTGTTGTTGTTCTTGTTGCTGCTGCTGTTGTTGCTGCTGTTGCTGCTGTTGTTGCTGCTGTTGTTGCTGTTGCTGCTGTTGTTGTTGATCGATGTGGTGGCTGTTGCGACCAACGGGGCGGCGAACATAAGTGCGATGGCTGTGGCGAACGCGAGCAGGGTTTTTTTCATGGGTCTCTCCCCGGAAATTGTGTCCCCGGTGTTTATTGGGGCGGTGAAGCCCGGCGCGGCGAGACCGGCCGCTTCAGGCGCCGGATCTTCCGGCGCCTGCATCATAGGACACGGTTGTCTCTCTGTCACGAGTAGCGGGTACTCGCTCCCTCGGTACTCCCGGCCAGCGCGGGGAGCGGAGCGTGCGGCACGGAACGGTTGGTAACACTCTCCTCGCTCTGCAGACCAAGGCTTCCGGGCCGATTTACCAGTCTCAAGCCCCAGCTCCATTCAACACCTCATGCATCCGCCCGAAATTGTTCCGGTGACCGTTCCGCTTGCGGGCGGCCGACACCTTCTCCTAATCCGACTCGGGTGCCCCGAAACCTCTGTGTCTCGAAACGCATGCCATGCAAGACGGCACCTGCCGCCGACAACTGCGACATCGAGCGATCACAAAACGCCGCCACGAAGCGCCGAACTCCACAGCCGTGGCGGGTGCCTATCTTGACGAATCCTTGACGCCGTTGTGGCCGGTCGCGCAGTGCGGAAACTGGAAGAATGACAGCATGGCACGTGGAACGCTGCGCATCTTCCTGGGGTCGGCACCGGGCGTCGGCAAGACCTACGCCATGCTCCGTGAGGGGCACCGGCTGGGCGCCAACGGCCAGGACGTCGTTGCGGCCGCGGCCCGGGACCGCGGCCGCAAGGAGACCCGCGAACTGCTGGAAGGGCTCGAGCTCATCCCGGCCGCCCGGGTGCCGTATGGCGGCCTGGTGGTCGAAGAGTTGGATCTGGACGCGGCGCTCCGCCGCTCGCCCGCCACCGCAATCGTGGACGAATACGCGCACTCCAACGTCCCAGGCAGCCGGAACCCCTATCGCTGGCAGGACATCGATGAACTGCTGGAGGCAGGGATCAATGTCCTGTCCACTGTGGACGTCCAGCATCTCGCATCGCTCAGCGACGTTGTCAGCGCGATCACCGGGGTCCGCCCTGCCCAGACCGTCCCGGATGCGATCGCCCGACGGGCTGAGCAGATACAGCTGGTGGATGTCTCCCCCGACGTCCTGCGCCAGCGGCTCGCGGACGGCAAGATCGTCGCGAAGGACCGGATCGACTCCGCTTTGTCCAACTACTTCCGTCCGGGCAACCTGGCGGCACTGCGCGAACTGGCTCTGTTGTGGCTCGCGGACCGGGTGGACGAGAGCCTGGCCAGCTACCGGCAGGGAAACGGGATCGAAGGCAGCTGGCCCGCGCGCGAGCGCATCGTCGTCGGGCTGAAAGGCGGCCCCGAAGGCGAAGCCTTGATCCGGCGTGGGGCCAGGATCCTCAACCGGGTCAACGGCGGCGACCTGCTGGCGGTGCACGTGCGGGCTCCGGAGGGGGTCGCCGCCGAATCCCCGCAGGCCCTCGAGGCCCAGCGCCGTCTGGTCCAGGATCTCGGCGGCAGCTACCACATCGTGGCCGGGGAGGACCCGGCGGCCGCCCTGCTGGATTTCGCCCGCAGCGTCAACGCCAGCCAGATCGTCCTGGGTGTCTCCCGCCCGGGCAAGCTCGCCGGACTGCTGGAAGGTCTTCGGGGCGGCTCCACGGGCACTCGGGTGGTCCGTGACTCCGGTGACATCGACGTCCATATGGTGTCCCAGCCGCTCCACGACGGACGCACTGGCCTGCCGCGGCGACAGGACCTGGGCCGGCTCCGGGTCGGCGTCGGTTTCCTCCTGGCCGTTTTCCTGCCCGCCCTCCTCCAGCTGGTGCTTGCGGTTAGTCCTGACAAGAACCTTGCCACCACAGTCCTGGTCCAGCTCACGGGGTCCGTCGCGGTGGCCCTCGTTGGCGGCCTGTGGCCGGCGATCCTCGCGGCACTCTGGAGCAGCCTGCTGGTGAACTATTTCTCCACGCCGCCGCTGGGCACCCTCACCATCAGCGACTCGCAAAACGTGCTCGCCCTTCTCGTCTTTGTGGGGGTGTCAGCCGCTGTGGCAACCGTAGTTGACGTCTCAGCCCGGCGGTCGAAGGAAGCTGCCCTGGCCCGCGCCGAGGCCACCACCCTGGCCGACCTCTCGCGCGGGGCAGCGGGCTCGGAGGACACCGTCATGGGGTTGCTGGAACAGGCCAGGGACGTTTTTCAGGTCCGGGGCGCGGCACTGTTCAGCTTGCCCGACGACGACGACGGCGGCAGCGGCGGCGCCGGCCGCACCAGGTCCCATGGTGACAGTTCCCGGCCTGGCTGGCGCCTGATCGCGAGCGCAGGCGAGATTCCGCCGGCCCCACCTGGTTCCGGCGATGCCCCCGGCACGTCGGGCATCCAGGGCGACAACGTTGAACAGATCGATCCCTCGACCTGTCTGGTCCTCTCCGGGCGGGTGCTGCCGGCGAGCGACAGAAGGCTGCTCGGGGCAATCGGCGTGCATCTGGTGGCGCAGTTGGAGCGCCAGCGGCTGCTTGCCAGCCGCAACGAAGTCCTGCGGCTGGCAGAGAGCAACACCATGCGCACGTCGATCCTCCGCGCCGTCTCGCACGATCTCCGCACCCCGCTGGCCGGAATCAAGCTTGCTGTTGGGGGCCTCCGGCAGCACGGGGTCAGCTACACCCCCGAGGAGGAGCAGGAACTCCTGGCGACCATCGAGGAGTGCTCCGACCGGCTGGACGTGCTGGTGGGAAACCTGCTGGACATGTCCCGGATCACATCCGACTCCATCCGCCCGCTGCTGCGGCCCGTGCGCTGGCAGGAGGTCATTCCCGGTGGCCTGCACGGGATCGCACCGGGCCGGGTGCGCGCCGAGCTCCCCGCCAATATGCCCGAGGTCGACGCGGACCCCGGCATGCTCGAGCGCGTCATTGCCAACATCGTGGAAAACGCCGTCAAGTACGCCCCGGATTCGGACATCGTCCTGGCCGGTGCCGCCGGCGGCCTGAGCCGGGCAACCGTGGCCGGCCGTCCGGTCGGTGAGCTGCGCATCATCGATCACGGCACGGGCGTCCCCGCGGAGCGGGTCGTGGAAATGTTCCGGCCCTTCCAGCGCCTCGACGACGCGTCGCCGGCTACCGGCGTCGGGCTGGGCCTGGCCGTGGCGAAAGGGTTTACCGAGGCGATGGGCGGCAGGCTGACCGCTGAACCCACACCGGGCGGCGGCCTGACCATGGCCATCAGCCTCCCGTTGTCCCCGGGGGTGCCGTTCGACACACCGCCCGAACAGGCTCCGCTGGAACCGCAATCGGCCATCGTCCAGCGTCACCACGCCCCGCCGATCCTTAGCTCCGGGACGGACGCCCCGTGACTGCCGTCCTGGTGATTGATGATGACCCGTACCTGCTGCGCGCCCTGCGGATCACCCT
The DNA here is from genome assembly GCF_040546335.1 of Arthrobacter sp. UYEF20. NCBI lineage: Bacteria > Bacillati > Actinomycetota > Actinomycetes > Micrococcales > Micrococcaceae > Arthrobacter > Arthrobacter sp. UYEF20. The sequence continues at coordinate 3,664 of NZ_JBEPNP010000027.1, forward strand.
GCAGGCCCACGGCTACGCCGTCAGCACGGCCGCGGACGGACGCTCCTCGCTGCTCGCGGCCAGGCAGAACGCACCGGCAGTGGTGATTCTGGATCTGGGCCTTCCCGACCTGGATGGCACCAGCGTCATCCGGGAACTGCGGAGTTGGAGCCCGGTCCCGATCCTGGTGCTCTCCGCGCGCCACGGCTCCGAGGACAAGGTTCAGGCCCTGGATGCCGGCGCCGATGACTACATCACTAAGCCGTTCGGCCTCGATGAGCTCCTGGCCCGCCTCCGCGCCCTCCTGCGCCGCAGCATCGATCCGGAGCAGACTCCGGTGATCACCACAGATGCTTTCACCGTGGACCTGGCCAAACGCGTGGTGCTGCGCGACGGCCGGGACGTCCGCCTCACCCCGACCGAATGGCACATGCTCGAGATTCTCGTCCGTAACCCCGAAAAACTCGTCACCCAGCAACAGTTGCTGTCTGAGGTGTGGGGACCGTCCTACGCCAAGGAAACGAATTACCTGCGCGTGTACATAGCCCAGCTGCGGCGCAAGCTGGAGCCAGACACTTCCAACCCCCGCCACCTGATCACCGAGGCCGGGGTTGGATACCGCTTCCGGCCCTGAGTCGGTGCGCTCCGCCCGGCACCCCTCCGTTGAGTCCGCAGACCGCTCCGGCCGCGGCCCGTTGCCCTGACGCCGGCCGACAATGGCAGGAGGGTTGCGCGCCAGGGCAGATACGGCATTGTGGGTCCATGTGTGTCAGGACAGGAATCCCCGGAGCAGGGCGGCGGTCCCTTCAAGATGTTGCCGGGTGGCCTGTTCCGCGGCAGCGGGATCGCCACTCAGAATAGCGTCCGCGATCTCTGCATGCTGTTCGTTGGAGTGTTCTAGGTTGGTCCCCAGGAACGGAATCCGGTCCAGCAGTTCGTTGAGTCTGCCCCGGGTTTCCGCGACGGACGCCACGAGGCTTGGCGCGCCTGTCAACTCGGCAATGGCAATGTGGAAGCGGGCATCCCTGGGCCGGTAGCTGGCATCGGTGGCGGCACTGACGTCCGCGAGACAATGGCGCAAGTGGCTGCGTGCTGCCGCAGTTAAATCGGAACCTGCTGCCAGCGCGCTTGCCCCGGGCTCGATGACCCCCCGGAAGACGAGCACATCGTGAACCTCGGCAGGCTCCAGTGGCCGGATGTCGTGCTGCGCCCGCACGGTAGTGCCGGAAACGTAGGTCCCGCCGTATCGTCCGCGCCGGACATCCAGGTAACCTGCACTCTGAAGTTCGCCCAGCGCGTCGCGAAGAGTAGCCCGCGAGACGCCCAGGTGCTCGGCAAGTTCCCGTTCCGGCGGGAGCTTCTCTGTGGGGGCGAAGATCCCGAGTTTGATTGTCCGGAGAATGTGCTCGATGGTTTCCTCGAAGGCATTTCCGCCGCGGACAGGCCGGAGCATGGCGTAGGACTGGCTGAAGGGGGACACGGTCAAATGATCAGCTCCAGATCGTCCGAAGTGCTGCAACTACTTCCCTCACAGTACCGCGACGGGGCCCAAAGGTCACCTAAGACACCAATGACTCAACCCCGCGCAAGATTTTTGCTCAATTTAGCCGCTCCCCTTGACGTGTGTGATGCGCACCACCAGACTAAGTCTCATGCTCTTGGACTAAAAACAGTCCTTTAAAGCCCTTGGCAGGTCCTGGGCGACATCCTCTCATCAAAGGAAACGCATGAAATCAGCAGACGAAGGCACTGGCATTCGGGACGCCGCGAGCGGCAACGAAGCGGACTACCTCCAGCATCGACGGCTCAAACGCGGGGCAGCCGGATGGGTCCTGCTCGCCGGGCTGGGCGTCGCCTACGTTATCTCCGGCGACTTCGCCGGCTGGAACCTGGGGCTGGCCCAGGGCGGCTGGGGCGGCCTGCTCGTAGCCTTCGTCCTGATGGGCATCATGTACACCTGCATGGTGTTCGGGCTCGCCGAGCTGTCCTCGACGCTTCCCACTGCCGGCGCCGGATACGCTTTCGCACGGCGCGCCCTCGGACCCCTGGGCGGCTTCGCTACCGGGATAGCCGTGCTGATCGAATATGCCGTCGCGCCGGCCGCGATCGCCACCTTCATCGGAGGCTATATAGAAGCGCTCGGGCTGTTTGGACTGACCAACTCGTGGCCGGTCTACCTGGCCACCTACGCCATCTTCATCTGGATCCACCTCCGGGGGGTCGGCGAGGCCCTGAAGATCATGTTCGCGATCACCGCCGTGGCTGTCGTTGCCCTGGTGGCTGCCGTCATCGGGCTGCTGCCGAAATTCGACCCGACCAAGCTGTTCGACATCGTGCCTGACGGATCCGCCGGCTCCAGCGCTTTCCTCCCGATGGGCATCAGCGGCATACTCGCGGCCCTCGTTTACGGGATCTGGTTCTTCCTGGCCGTTGAAGGCGTACCGCTTGCGGCCGAGGAATCGGCGGACCCGAAAAGAGACATGCCCCGGGGCATAATCGTCGCCGTCCTCATCCTGGTCGGCTTCGGTGCCCTGATGCTGGTACTCGTTCCGGGCGCTGCCGGAGCGCAGGCCATGAGCACCTCGGACAACCCGCTGCCGGAGGCGCTCCGTCTGGCCTACGGAGGAAATACCTTCCTGGCCGACTTCATCAACTACGCCGGACTTGCCGGGCTCGTGGCCAGCTTCTTCTCGATCATCTACGCGTACTCTCGGCAGCTGTTCGCGCTCTCCCGCGCCGGCTACCTGCCAAAATGGCTTTCCCTCACAGGGGCACGCCGCACACCCTACTGGGCCCTGATCGTCCCGGGAACCATAGGCTTCCTGCTCGCCGCGGTCACCGGCGACGGAGCACTGCTCATCAACATCGCAGTTTTCGGGGCCACGGTCTCCTATGTGCTGCTGAACCTGTCCCACATCGTCCTTCGGATCAAGGAGCCTGAGCTGGAACGCGGCTACCGGACGCCGGGCGGCATCGTCACAACATCGATCGCCCTCGTTCTGTCCGCCGTCGCCGTCGTAGCTACGTTCGTTGTGGACGTCTACGCAGCCTCAATCACGGCGGCCATCTTCGCCGCAGCCATTGCGTACTACTGGTTCTACAGCCGCCACCGCATCGTCACGGGATCCCCGGATGAGGAATTTGCGCGGCTGGCCCTGGCTGAGGCCGAACTGAAGCAGTAGCTGTCCTTCGAACATAATCCCACCCATTGAAGACCAACGTTGCGGAGCAACCATGACTGAACAATCAAAAAAATCCGGCCTGAACGCCCAGCTCACCCTCGATACGCTGAGGGAGGAGGTGGCCTCCGGAGCCATCGACACCGTGGTCGTGGCCATCACGGACTCCCTGGGGCGGCTTCAGGGCAAGCGCTGCGGCGCGCGCTCGTTCCTCGAAGACGTCCTTGACCACGGCGCCGAAGGCTGCAACTACCTGCTGGCCGTCGACGTCGAGATGAATACCGTTGACGGCTACGCGATGTCCTCCTGGGAATCTGGGTACGGGGACATGATGATGCTCCCGGATATCTCCACCTTGCGCCGAGTTCCGTGGCAGGAAGGCACGGCCTTGGTGCTGTGCGACGTGATGTGGACGGACAAGTCCCCCGTGGTCGCTTCACCGCGGCAGATCCTGCGCGCCCAGGTGGAAGGTCTCGAAAGACTCGGTTACCGCGCCTTCATGGGCACCGAGCTTGAGTTCCTGATGTTCGACGATTCCTACCGTGCGGCCTGGCAGAAGAACTATCACGGCCTGGACGCTTCCACCCAGTACAACGTCGACTACTCGCTGCTCGCGACCGCGCGCCTGGAACCGGTCATCCGCTCTATCCGCACCAACATGGAAGCGGCCGGCCTGGTGGTCGAATCGTCCAAGGGCGAGTGCAACTTGGGACAGCAGGAGATCACGTTCCGCTTCGACGAAGCCCTGAAGGCCTGCGATAAGCACACCTTCTACAAGAGCGGCGCCAAGGAAATCGCCGACCAGCACGGCAAGAGCATCAGCTTCATGGCCAAGTTCGATGAGCGGGAAGGAAACTCCTGCCACATCCACTTCAGCCTGACAGATCTGGACGGCAACCCCGTCCTACCCGGCGACGGCGAGCACGGGTTCAGCCCCGTCATGGAGCACTTCATGGCAGGCCAGCTGGCCGCACTGAAGGAACTCACATATTTCCTTGCCCCGAACGTCAACTCCTATAAGCGGTTTGTCGAAGGCAGCTTTGCCCCTACTGCCATCGCCTGGGGTATGGACAACCGCAGCTGCGCGCTCCGCGTCGTAGGTCATGGGCGGGGTCTGCGCACCGAGATACGGGTCGGCGGCGGAGACCTCAACCCCTACCTGGCAGCGGCCGCCTTGATCGCCGCCGTCATCCACGGGCTGGAAAACAGGCTGCCTTTGGGCCCCGCCATGCAGGGCAGCGCCTACGAGTCGGACGCCGAACGGCTCCCCACAAACCTCCGCGACTCACGGGACATGCTGGCTGACAGCAGCATCGCCCGCAAAGCGTTCGGAGACGCCGTGGTGGACCACTACGTCCACGCCGCCGGCGTCGAACTGAAAGCCTTCGACAGCGCTATCACTGACTGGGAGCGCGTGCGTGGCTTCGAACGACTCTGACACTTACCGGCCCAGGATTGCCCTGACCAGCTACTATCAGGACGCCGCGTGGGGAGTCTGGAAGGCCAAAGCGGCCATCGTCCCCGGAACCTATGTGGAGGCTGTGGTGGCAGCCGGCGGGACTCCGATCCTGCTGCCTCCGCTGGGCACGGATGAATCGGTGCTGGACCTGGTGGACGGGCTGATCGTGGTGGGCGGGCCCGATGTGGACCCCGCCCGCTACGGGGCCGCCGCGCACCCGAAAACCGCGCCCCAGCCGCTGCGTGACGAGCACGACACCATACTGACGCGGGCCGCTATGGCCCGAGGCCTGCCGCTGTTCGCCATCTGCCGCGGGGCGCAAATCCTCAACGTTGCCCTGAACGGCAGCCTCAACCAGCACATCCCGGACACCAACCCCACAGCGAACTTCCAGCCGGCCCCGGGAGTGTACGGCGAGGCTGCCTTCACCACCGAGTCCGGCAGCCTGATACACGGGCTGCTGGGCGATGCGGCGAAAGCACCGTGTTATCACCACCAGGGCATGGACGCCGTACCGCCGAGCCTGCGCGTCACAGCTTCCTCCGCCGACGGGACTGTCCAGGCTTTGGAAGCGACAGACGGCGCGGGCTGGGTGCTCGGCGTTCAATTCCACCCGGAGCAAAACCCTGAAGACCTGCGGCTTTTCCGCGGATTTGTGCAGGCCGCCGGCAGCTACCGAGCCAACATGAAAGAGATGTCCACGACATGACAGCAACAACCTTTGACGTCATCAACCCGTCCAACGAGGAGGTCATCGAGACGGTCGCACTGGCCGGCCTGGCCGAAGTGGATGCTGCCATTGCCCGGGCGGCCGGCGCCTACGAATCCTGGCGAGCCGTTGCGCCGGCGGACCGCTCACTGCTGCTGCGGCGCTTCGCCGCGGCTGTCGACGCGGATCTTGAAAACCTGGCCCGGCTCGAAGTCATCAATGCAGGGCACACCATCGGCAATGCACGCTGGGAGGCGGGCAACGTCCGCGATGTGCTCAACTACTATTCCGCCGCGCCGGAGCGTCACTTCGGGAAGCAGATCCCGGTGGCCGGGGGTGTCAACATCACCTTCCACGAACCCCTCGGCGTGGTGGGGATCATCGTGCCGTGGAACTTCCCCATGCCGATAGCCGCCTGGGGCTTTGCCCCTGCACTGGCGGCGGGCAACACCGTAGTGCTGAAACCGGCCGAGATGACTCCGCTGACTGCCATCCGCCTGGCGGAACTGGCGCTTCAGGCCGGCATCCCGGAGGGTGTCTTCCAGGTGGTTCCGGGAAAGGGTTCGGTGGTGGGCGAACGTTTCGTCACCCATCCTGCCGTCCGGAAGGTGGTCTTTACAGGGTCCACCGGCGTCGGCAAGAAGATCATGGCGGGCTGCGCCGGCCAGGTGAAGAGGGTGACGCTGGAGCTCGGGGGTAAGAGCGCCAACATTGTCTTCAACGACGCCGATCTGGAAATGGCAGCGGCGGCGGCGCCCGGCGGCGCCTTTGACAATGCGGGCCAGGACTGTTGCTCACGATCCCGCATCCTGGTCCAACGCGACGTCTACGACCGTTTCATGGAGTTGCTTGAGCCCGCCGTCATGGCCCTCACCGTCGGCGATCCTGCCGACGAAGGAACCTCGATGGGCCCGCTCATCTCGGCCCAGCAGCGCCGGACGGTGGCCGGCTTTGTGCCGGACGACGCCCCCATCGCCTTTCAGGGCCAGGCGCCGGCCGGACCGGGGTTCTGGTTCCCGCCTACGGTGCTCACCCCGGACCTGGGCTCACCGTCCTTCACGGAAGAGATATTCGGCCCCGTGGTGGCCGTGGTTCCTTTCACGGATGAGGCCGACGCGATCCGGATCGCCAACAACACCGATTACGGGCTGTCCGGTTCCATCTGGACCTCTAGCGTGGACCGGGCGCTGCGTGTGGCCCGGGGCGTTGAATCCGGAAATCTGTCCGTGAATTCCCACTCCTCCGTCCGGTATTCCACGCCCTTCGGCGGCTTTAAGCAGTCAGGGCTGGGCCGTGAACTCGGACCCGATGCCCTGGATTCCTTCACCGAAACCAAGAACGTCTTCATCTCCACCCGGGCCCTGGCCTAAACAATCCCGGCACTTTCCGCCATTACTAAAGGAGTTCCCATGAAAGCAGTAGTTTCCAACCGCCTCGAAGGACGCAGCGCCGTCATCACCGGTGGCGCCAGCGGCATCGGCCTGGCCACGGCCCGCCGCATGGCCGCCGAAGGAGCCAACGTGGTGATCGCCGACATCGAGCCCACTACGGGGCTGGCAGCGGCAACCGAAGTGGGCGGCCTGTTTGTCAAGGTCGATGTCACCAGCGAACAGGACGTCCGGAACCTCTATGCCCAGACCAAGGAAACATATGGCAGCGTTGACATCGCCTTCAACAATGCCGGCATCTCCCCGGCCAACGACGGCTCGATCCTGGACACCGGCATCGATGCCTGGCGCAAGGTACAGGAAGTAAACCTGACATCCGTGTACTACTGCTGCAAGTACGCCATTCCGTACATGCAGGAGCAGGGCAAGGGCTCCATCATCAACACCGCCTCCTTCGTCGCCGTCATGGGTGCGGCGACGTCGCAGATTTCCTACAGCGCGTCCAAGGGCGGTGTGCTGTCCATGAGCCGGGAACTCGGCGTCGAATTCGCCCGTCAGGGCATCCGCATCAACGCCCTGTGCCCCGGACCGGTGAACACCCCTCTGCTGAAGGAACTTTTCGCCAAGGATCCGGAGAAGGCCGCGCGCCGGCTGATCCACGTCCCGCTGGGCCGGTTCGCGGAGCCTGAGGAACTCGCTGCAGCCGTGGCGTTCCTGGCCAGCGATGACGCTTCATTCATCACCGCCTCGACTTTCCTGGTTGACGGCGGGATCTCCGGGGCCTACGTGACGCCGATCGACTGACCGCGGCGGACGATCAATTCGGACAGGTGCCGGCCAGGACTAGATCCTGGCCGGCACCGTCTCGTTGGTTCCTAGACGAAGGCCGACTTCCCCGTCACCGCCCGCGCCACGATCAACGAGTTGATCTCGTAGCTGCCCTCGTAGGTGTACAGGATTTCGGCGTCGCCGAAGAGCTTGCCCATCTCGTAGTCGCTGCTGATGCCGTTGCCACCCATAAGGGACCGGCCCATCGCCACCGACGCCCGGGCCAGCCGCGTGGTGGTGGACTTGGCCATCGCGGCCTGGACCATCTCCAGCTTGCCCTCCTCCTGGATCCTCGCCAGTTGCGCCATCAGCGCCAGCGAGGCGGAAGCATTGCCCAGAATCTCGGCCAGCTGCTGCTGGATCAGCTGGAAGCTGGCCAGCTCCCTACCGAACTGCTTCCGTTCCAGCGAGTAGGCACGCGCGACGTCGAACGCGGCCAGCTGGATGCCGGCACCTTGCCAGCCCACCCAGGCGCGCGAATCGCGCAGGAGTTCGTTGGCCCTGGAGAAGTCGGTGGCGCCGGGCAGCATGTTGGACTCCGGGATGCGGACCTCGTCCAGCACGATGTCCGCGTTCTGCATGATCCGCAGCCCGATCTTGTTGGCGATCTTGGTGGCGGTGTAGCCGGGGCGGTCCGTTTCCACGATGAAGCCCTTGATCTGCTGGTCCGCGACGTCCCTCGCCCAGACCAGGGCGAAGTCCGCAATGGTCCCGGCGCCGATCCAGCGCTTGGCGCCGTTGATGACCCATTCGCCGTCCTGGCGCCGTGCAGTGGTGGCCAGCCCGCCGGCGATGTCCGAGCCGTGGTCCGGCTCGGTGAGGGCGAAGGCGCCGAGCTCGGTGAACGAGGTGAGTCCCGGCAGCCACCGCGCCTTCTGTTCCTCCGAGCCGAGCTGATCGATCATGCCGACAATCAGCTCATTATGGATCCCCACCAGGGCCGAGAGCGACACATCGGCGCGGGCCACCTCGACATACATCAGGCCCTTGAAGAGCTTGGAGGTGCCGTCCGTCTGCAGTCCGCCGAGGCCGTACTTCCCCAGCTCGGCCAGCAGCCCGAAAGGGAATTCCTCACGGTTCCAGTAGTCAATCGAGGCCGCCCGGATCCGGGACTGGAGGAAGTCCCGCACCTCCTGGTAGCGGGCCTGTTCGTCCGGGGGCAGCAGATCCACGATGTACATCAGATCGGCGTCCGGGAAGGGCGGCGACGTTCCCTCCGGGGGTGGCGCCTGTCGGCTGGCACGTCCTTGTGGCTGCACAGGCATGTATCCCTTCGTCATGCGCCGACCGCAGAGCAGCGCCGCTCTTCCAAACCCTTGGATGTCCTAGTATATTGCACAGTGACGGGGATCACTAGGATTAGGGTCCCCCGGGCAACGACGCCGGACCCGGAACCGCGGCGCCACCAGACGTCGAAAGGTGCACCATGACCGTCACCGAGGAATTCCGCGCCGCACGCGACAGGCTGCTCGCCCTCCGCACTGACTACGACGGGGCCCGCAGCGAATTCCAGTGGCCACGGTTTGAAGAATTCAACTTCGCCCTCGACTGGTTCGACCAGATCGCCGCGGATCCGGCCAAGGCCGCCAAGCCGGCGCTCGTGATCGTCGAGCAGGACGGCTCCGCGACCCGGCGCAGCTTCGCGGAGCTCTCACACCGCTCCTCCCAGGTGGCCAACTGGCTGCGGAGGCAGGGCATCCGGCGCGGGGACCGCATGATCATCATGCTCGGCAACCAGGTGGAACTGTGGGAACTGATGCTGGCCGGCATCAAGCTGGGCATCGTCATGATCCCCACCACCACCCTGATGGGGCCGGCGGACCTGACGGACCGTGTGGAGCGCGGCGAGGCACAGTGGGCCGCCGTCGGAAGCGCCAACATCGCCAAGTTCGCCGACGTTCCGGGACGCTACACCCTGATTGAGGTTGGCGCCGGCGAGCGCAGCAGCACCGGCCCGCTGCAGTATGCCGATTCCCGCGACGCCGGCGCGGCCTTCACCCCGGACGCCCCCACCCTGGCCGATGAAACCCTGCTGCTCTACTTCACCTCGGGCACCACCTCCAAGGCCAAGCTCGTGGAACACACGCACACCTCCTACCCCGTGGGGCACCTGTCCACGATGTTCTGGATCGGGCTGGAACCGGGCGACGTGCATCTCAACGTGGCCTCGCCGGGCTGGGCGAAACACGCGTGGTCCAATGTGTTCACGCCGTGGATCGCCGAAGCCTGCGTGTTCATCTACAACTACGAGCGTTTCGACGCCAGGGCCCTGATGGAACAGATGGACCGCGAGTCCGTGACGAGCTTCTGCGCCCCGCCCACCGTGTGGCGGATGCTCATCCAGGCCGACCTGACCCTGCTGAAGAACCCGCCCGCCAAGGTGGTGTCCGCCGGCGAACCGCTCAATGCCGAGGTGATCGACCAGGTCCACCGCGCCTGGGGCCAGAGAATCCGCGACGGCTTCGGCCAGACCGAATCCACCGTGCAGATCGCCAACACCCCCGGCCAGCCGATCAAGATCGGCGCGATGGGCAAGCCGCTGCCAGGCTACGACGTCGTGCTCATTGATCCGGCCACCGGCGAGGAGGGCGACGACGGCGAGCTCTGCCTGCGCCTGGATCCCCGGCCCGTCGGGCTGATGAAGGCGTACTACGGCGATCCCGAAAAGACGGCGGACGCCTTCCGCGACGGCTACTACCACACGGGGGATATGGCGAGCCGGGACGAGCGCGGCATCATCACCTATGTGGGCCGCGGCGACGACGTCTTCAAGTCCTCCGACTACCGGCTGTCCCCGTTCGAGCTGGAAAGCGTGCTGATCGAACACCCGGCGGTGGCGGAGGCCGCCGTCGTCCCCTCCCCCGACGCGCTTAAACTCTCGGTGCCCAAGGCGTTTGTGGTCCTCGCTGCCGGGCACGAGGCCGGGCCGGAACTGGCCGAGGAGATCCTGCGGTACTGCCGCGACCACCTGCCCCCGTTCAAGCGGATCCGCCGGCTGGAATTCGCCGAGCTGCCCAAGACGATCTCGGGCAAGATCCGGCGCGTGGAACTGCGCCACAGCGAGGAAGTCCGCCACGGCGGAGGAACGCTGCCGGCGGGCCTCGGCACGGAGTACTCGGAGGCCGATTTCCCGGGCCTGAAAAGCCAGCCGGAAAAGCTAGGCTGATGACGCTTAAGACGAGCAGCAGGGGGTGCCGTGGGAACGCCGCTGCCGCGTGATCCGATTGCCGATGCCCGGCTGAACTGGGAGCGGCACGGCTGGGCCGACGTCGCCGCGCCGATGGCCGCCATCACCGCCATCATGCGGACCCAACAGATCCTGCTGGCCCGGATCGAAGGCGCCCTCAAGCCGTTCGGGCTGACCTTCGCCCGGTACGAACTGCTGGCGCTGCTGAGTTTTGCCCGCAGCGGCGCGCTGCCCATGAACAAGGCCAGCGCCCTGCTGCAGGTCCACCCCACCTCGGTGACCAACGCCGTCGACCGCCTCCAGGACGCCGGGCTGGTGGTCCGCTCCAGGCATCCCACCGACGGCCGCACCACCCTGATTGAACTCACCGCCGAGGGGCGCACCCTTGCCAAGCGGGCGACGGCGGTGCTCAACTCCGAGGTCTTCGGCCAGTCCGGCTTCGACGGGCAGGACGTCGACCAGCTGATCCGGATCCTGGGCACCTTCCGCCGCAACGCCGGCGATTTCACCGGCTGAAAGGCCGGCTCAGCCTCCGACGCCGGCGAGGACGGGCCTGCGGTCGAGGTGGATTCCGGCGATCATGCACCGCACGGAGCCGCCGGCCAGTTCGATCGTGGGAACATCGACGGGCAGCAGGGTACAGCTGCTTTCGATGATGGACTTCTGTTCCGCCGTCAGGCTCCCCAGGGCCCGCCGGGACAGCGCCAGCACGCGGCCCTCCGCGCCCTGGAGCTCGATCGCGTTGCCTGCGAAATTGAGGATCTGGTTGTGGCTCAACTCGATCACCGTCCGTCCCCCGCCGGAAAGCCGTTCCGCCACCTCGCGCCGGCGCTCCGCCGACGGGATCAGGCCCAGCCCCACCATCGCGAAGTCCGTCGCCACGGACATCATCACATTCGTGTGATAGACGGCGGTGCCGTCCGCGTCGGCCGCGTCGAAGAGCATGGGCTCATAACCGAAGTTCGTGCAGAACCGCTCCAGCGCGACGGGATCGGCCCGGCGGGAGCGTGCGGCGTATGCCACACGGCCGGCGTGGTCCAGGACCATGGCGCCCGTTCCCTCCAGGAACACGCGGTCCATTTCCAGCCCGGAGTAATCGATAACGTCCTGCACGCGGTAGTGGGTCTTGAGGAAGTCGAGAATGTCGCTGCGGCGTTCGTGGCGGCGGTTGGGGGCGTACATCGGGAATATCCCGATGTGGCCACCCGCATGGGTGGAGAGCCAGTTGTTGGGAAACACGCTGTCCGGGCGGGTTTCGTCATAGTCCTCGAACACATGCACCGTGATGCCGGCAGTTTCAAGCGTCTCGGCCAGCCCTGTCACCTCACTACGGGCTGCAGCGGCAAGCGTTTTCCGGTCCACGGAGCGAGCCGGCATCTGGAAGGCATTGTCCGCCGCCGTCGCCGGGTTGGGCATGAAGGTGTGCGGCCGTACGAGGACGACGGCGGACGGGGCTTGAACGGACATCGGAGACTCAGGAGCCAACCGGGGAGAGAGCACCCACGAGACCGAACAGGTTCTTCGGGTCCTCCGGGCTTGCCACGAGGTCGATCTCCACGAAGAAGTCGGTGCCGTCGACGGCGTCGCGCACGAACCGGAGGGCGGAGAAGTCCTCAATGGCAAAGCCGACTGAGTCGAAGATGGTGACCTGTGCAGCGGCCGTGCGCCCGGGCGCCCTGTCCGTCAGGACCTGCCAGAACTCCGTCACGCCGAAGTCGGCCGGCATGTGCTGGATCTCCCCTTCAATGCGGGTCTGGGGGGCGTACTCCACAAACACGTCGCCGCGTCCGAGGATCGCAGGTTCAAGCTCGGTCTTCCCCGGGCAGTCCCCGCCGATGGCGTTGATGTGGACGCCCGGTTCAATCAGGTCCGCCGTGAGGACGGTGGCGTTCGCCTTGTCCGCGGTGCACGTGGTGATGACATCGGCACCGCGCACCGCATCGGCTGCGGACGTGGCGATCGTGACGTCGAAGCCCAGGGGCGCCATGTTGGCCACGAACTTCTCCAGTGCGGCGGGATCGGTGTCCCATACCCGGAGCGTGGAAATACCCAGGGCGCTGCGGAACGCGAGGGCCTGGAACTCGGACTGGCTTCCACTGCCGATCATCGCCATGACGCGCGAGTCGGCACGGGCCAGCTTTTTCGCCACCATGCCGGACGTCGCCGCGGTGCGCAGCGCCGTCAGCACCGTCATCTCGGTAAGGAACGTGGGGTAGCCGTTGTGGACGTCGGCCAGGACGCCAAACGCCGTCACGGTCTGGAACCCACGCGCGGGGTTGGACGGGTGCCCGTTGACGTACTTGAAACCATAGGTCTCGTGGTCGCTCGTGGGCATGAGCTCGATGACGCCGAACGGCGTGTGGCTGGCCACACGGGGCGTCTTATCGAACGATTCCCAGCGCCGGAAATCATCCTCAAGGTACTGGATCATTCCGGAAATGATGTTCTCCGGCCCGCGTCCTGCAGCCCAGCGCACCATGTTGTGGACATCGACAAAGCGCGTCATCTGCGCCCCCTAATTCTCTAGCTATCCATTGATGCCACAACTCTAAGCTTCGGCGATATGCAGGCTCAAGTGCCGAATAGCAAGCTTTTTGTTGAGTTACTGAGCATAATGACGAGCCGTTTTGCGCATTATATACGTCTGGTCTTCCGGATCCCCCGCCTGATCCCTAGCGCAGCACCGAGCTGAGCAGGAGGCTCGTCTCGCTGTTGACAATGCCGTCGACCCCCCGGATCCGCCCCAGGACCTGGTCGAAGCCGATGAGGCTCTCGGTCCGGAGCTCTGCAACCAGGTCCCAGCCTCCGTTGGTGGTGTGCAGCGCCGTGATTTCCGGAAAGCCCCTGAGCTGGCGGATGACCCTGTCCGTTGTCCTGCCCTCCACGGCGATCAGGGCAATGGCGTGGATCGCCAGGGGATCGAGCTCGTCGCGCACCCGGACCGTGAAGCCGACGATGGTCCCCGACGCCACCAGCCGCTCCAGCCGGCTGTTGACAGTGGCCCGGGCGACATCGAGTTTGCGGGCCAGGCTGGCCACCGAGGCCCTGCCGTCTTCACGGAGGGCGGAGAGGAGCCGGCGATCAAGGTCAGTGAGGGGGGTCATCGTAATAATGTATACCTGGCATCATCATTTTGTGAGTTTTTTCAATGAAAAGTTGGTTTTTTGGCCATTGAGGATGCACATCACTCAACCGTAGTGTTGTCGCAGCGGTGACGCAGGACACAAGAAACGCTGCCGCCACTCCGCTCCCACCAAGTTCAAAGGGTAAAAGATGCCGTTTTCCTCCATGCCATCGCTGAGGCTCGCTGCCGTTGTCGCCGCCGCCGCGCTGGCCCTCACCGCTTGCACCAACGCCTCGCAGACCGCCGCAGGCTCCCCGTCGGGGCCTGCTGGCTTCGACCCCTCGGCAATCCAGAAGGACGAGGCACTGGCCGCGTTGGTTTCCCCCGCGCTGAAGGCAAAAGGCGTCCTGACCGTCGGCTCCGACACGTCCTACGCGCCCGCCGAATTCCTGGGTGCCGATGGCCAGACGCCGCAGGGCTACGACGTCGACATCGCCAAAGCGGTCGGCGCCACCCTCGGCCTGAGCACCAAGGTTGAGACGGCGGAGTTCACCGGCATCCTGCCGGCGCTGGGCCCCAAGTATGATCTCGGGATCTCCTCGTTCACCATCAACCCCGAGCGCGCCCAGACCGTGAATTTTGTCAGCTATTTCAATGCAGGCGTGCTGTGGGCCGTGGCCAAGGGCAACCCGAAGAACTTCGCGGTGGAGGATATCTGCGGCAAGAAGGTGGGAGTCCAGACCGGCACCGTAGAGGAGGATCCTGATGTGTCCGGCCGCTCCCGCAAGTGCGTCGCCGAGGGCAAGCCCGCCATCGACATCGTTACTCTGAAGAACCAGACAGATGTCACCACGCGCCTGGTCAACGGCAGCATCGACGCCATGGCCGCAGACTCGCCGGTCATCGGTTACGCCCTGTCGCAGACCGGGGACAAACTCCAGACGCTGGGCGAAGTCTACGACGCCGCACTGCAGGGAATTGCCATTGCGAAGTCGGACACTGCGTTGTCCGAACTCGTCGGCAAGGTCATGAACAAGCTCATCAGCGATGGCACCTACGGGAAAATCCTGGACAAATGGAACAACTCCAAGGGCGCCGTGACCACGTCTGAAGTGAACCCGGCGGTGGGCAGTTGAGCATCCTGACGCAGGGCGAGACCACAACCGCCCTGCCCGGGCAACGACGCCGGGGACCGGAACTCATCAACGCCGTTCCGGTCCGGCACCCCGGCCGATGGGCCGCGGGCGCCATCATCCTGCTGTTCGCCGCCATCATGGCCCAGAGCGTGTTCACCAACGCCAACTTCCGCTGGGAGACGGTGGGGACGTACCTCCTGGACGTTCTTGTGGTCCAAGGCATCGGGTGGACGCTGCTCCTCACGGTGCTCTCGATGGTAATCGCCATTGTGCTGGCCGTGCTGCTCGCCTTCATGCGCCAGTCCGACAACCCGCTGTTCCGGGGCGTGAGCTGGGCCTGGGTCTGGTTCTTCCGCGGAACGCCGGTCTACACCCAGCTCGTCTTCTGGGGCCTCATTTCGGTGCTCTATCCCAAGATCGCCGTGGGCGTTCCGTTCGGGGCCGAGCTGTTCAGCTTCAGCACACAGGATGTGATCACCGCCTTCGTGGCGGCGGTCCTGGGCCTGGGTTTGAACGAGTCCGCATACCTCGCCGAGATCTTCAGGGCGGGCCTGAAATCGGTCGACCCCGGCCAGATGGAGGCCGCCGAGGCTTTGGGCATGCGCAAGTCCAAGATCATGTGGCGCATCATCCTGCCCCAGGCCATGCGCGTGATCGTTCCCCCGACCGGCAATGAAACCATCGGAATGCTCAAGACCACCTCGCTGGTCCTGGCAGTGCCTTTCACCCTGGATCTCACGTTCGCCACCAACGGAATCGCCAACAGGAGCTACCTGCCCATTCCCCTGCTGATTGTCGCCGCGGTCTGGTACCTCGTCATCACCAGCGTTCTCATGGTGGGCCAGTTCTACATCGAACGCCACTTCGGCAAGGGTGTGGACAACCTCGTTCCCGCGCCGGTCAAACCCTTGCAAGCCCCCGCCAGCGCCGTCGCCACCCCGGCAGCCCACGCACCCCGGAAAGAGGATGAGGTTCTGTGACCATCACCAGTGACGTCGTGACGAAGGAAGCCCTCGTCCGGATTGACGGGGTCCACAAGTACTTTGGCAGCCACCATGTGCTCCGCGGCATTGACATGACGGTCCGGCAGGGTGAGGTTTCAGTGCTGATCGGGCCGTCCGGGTCCGGGAAGTCCACGCTGCTGCGCTGCATCAACATGCTCGAGACCATCAGCGCCGGCCGGATCCGCGTCAGCGATGACCTCATCGGCTTCCGCGAAAGCCGCGGGCGCCTCCATGACCTCACCACCAAGGAGATAGCAGCGCAGCGGCGGGACATCGGCATGGTGTTCCAGAAGTTCAACCTCTTCGCCCACCGTACCGCGCTGCAGAACATCATCGAGGCACCCACCCAGGTCAAAGGACAATCCAAGGTGAAGGCCCGGGCAAGGGCCATGGAGCTGCTGGACAGGGTGGGCCTGGCCAACCACGCCAATCACTATCCCGCCCAGCTCTCGGGCGGCCAGCAGCAGCGCGTGGCCATTGCCCGTGCACTGGCTATGGACCCGGAACTGATGCTTTTCGACGAGCCCACGTCCGCCCTCGACCCCGAACTGGTGGGTGATGTCCTCAACGTGATGAAGGACCTGGCCAAGTCCGGCATGACCATGATCGTGGTGACCCACGAGATCGGCTTCGCCCGGGAGGTCGGTGACACGCTGACCTTCATGGACGGCGGCGTCGTCGTCGAAAGCGGCGACCCGCGCCAGCTGATCGCTGACCCCCAGCACGCCCGGACCCGGGAGTTCCTTTCAAAGGTCCTGTGAGGTCCCGGCCTGCTTCCGCTGCAACGGCGGGAGGCCTCGGCGGCCGAGCTTAAAATCAAACGCCGTCTGGCCGGGAACGCGGGCCCGGCCGTCCCCTAGACTTCGGTGGAGCGGAGCGTTCGGATGGAACGGGCCTGGACATGAGGAGAGCACAATGATTCCGGAAATCAACTTCTGGGCGGTACTCGTGGCCGCGCTGTCCAGCCTGGTCGTTGGCTCCGTCTGGTACACGCCCAAGGTGTTCGGCAACTACCGGATGCGCGTCGCCAAGGTCACCCCGAGCGGCAATTCACGGGACGCCGTCAAGCCCATTCTGGTCACCCTCGTGGTCAGCTTCGTCAGTGCCTGGGTCCTTGCCGGTTCCGCCGCCATCTCCCAGCACTTCTACGGCGGAAATTTCCTGGCCAACACCCTGATCACTGCCACCATCCTCTGGGCCGGGTTCACCGCGGCCCGCTTCATCACCCACGACGCCTTCGAGGGCCGCCCCGCCCGCCTGACGCTCCTGAACTGCGCCCACGAACTGGCCACCTTTGAGGTCATGGCCCTCATCATCGGCCTGTTCGGGATCAGCGCGGCGTAGCCAGCCCGCTCGCTCCCCGACAGCTACCGGCGGAGCCGCTCCCGCGGCCCTGCTCAACTTCGGCCTTGCTCAACTTCGGGCCTGCTCAACTTCGGCCCGGCTCAGCCGCGCGCCGGCTTCGCGCGGACGTGCATTCTCTCGCCCTGGCGCCCAAAGAGGCTGATGAACTCCACCGGCCGGGTATCCGCCCGGCCGAACCAATGCGGGATCCGCGTGTCGAACTCTGCCGCTTCGCCGGGAGGTGTCGGCTCCTCTGGACCACCTGCGTTCAGGACGAGCTTGTAGGCCTGCACGCCACCGGGCCGGCGCGTCAGCGGCACAATGGTCATCCTCTTGTTGATGATGGGCCGCAGGTGAACCCGCGGATCCCCGGTGGTGGGCGCACCCACCAGTTCGTCCAGCGGAACCTGGTGCGCTTTGGCCAGGGGCAAGAGCAGTTCCAGATTGGGCCGTCACTGCCCCGATTCCAGCCGGGAGAGCGTGCTGACCGAGATGCCCGTGACCGCCGAAAGCGCAGACAGGGTGGTGTCGCGGCTGATCCGCAGGGCGCGGAGCCGCGGACCGACGGCTGCAAGGACATCATCAAGTTCATCCATGCTTTCAGTTTGCCACTTCGGCAAAGAAGGTTGCCACCGTCCGGGCCGCCACCGACGATGGATGTGGAGGTAAGAAAAATGACAGAAATGAACAACACATTGGTGGACGTCGTCATTGTTGGCGGTGGTGCAGCCGGCCTGAATGCGGCCCAGATGCTGGGCCGGTCACGCCGGTCGGTACTGGTGGTGGACGGCGGTGAACCCCGGAATGCACCGGCCGACGCGGTGCACGGCTTCCTGTCCCGCGACGGGATCAGCCCTGCCGAGCTGTACCGGATTGGCCGCGTCGAGGCGGAGTCCTACGGCGGCCGGTTCCTCAACGGGCAGGTGGTTGGCGTCACCGGCTCCAAGGGCCGCTTTTCGGTAGCGCTGGCGGACGGAAGCATGGTCCGCGGCCGCAGGCTCCTCATCGCCAGCGGGCTGGTGGACGAACTGCCGGACATACCGGGTTTGCGTGAACGCTGGGGCAAGGATGTCCTGCACTGCCCCTACTGCCACGGCTGGGAAGTCCGGGACCAGGCCATCGGCATCCTGGCCACGGGACCGCTCGCGGCCCACCAGGCACAACTTTTCCGGCAGTGGAGCGCCAACATCACGCTGTTCCTCAACGACGCCCTGCAGCCCACGGACGCGGAACTGCCGCAGCTGGCAGCGCGCGGCATCACGGTGGTTGACGGCCGCGTGGACTCCCTTCGCGTGGAGCGGGACAGGCTGACCGGAGTCGCGTTGATCGGCGGCAGCGTCGTGGCAGTGGACGCCGTGGTGACGGCACCCCGGTTCATGGCACGGACCGCAGCCTTTGCGGAGCTGGGCCTCAAGGCCGTCCAGCACCCGACCGGAATGGGCGAACACCTCGAAACCGACGCCGACGGAGCCACCGGCGTGCCCGGGGTGTGGGCGGCGGGCAACGTCACCGATCTCCGCGCGCAGGTGCTGTCCTCGGCAGCCGCCGGGGCGTGGGCCGGCGTCGGCATCAATGCGGACCTGATGGCGGAGGAACTGGCGGAAGCCGTCGCGGCGCATCAGGGCAGCCTCACCGCCTAGCGGTGGTTGAATGCCGGCTGGCGCTTCTCGCTGAAGGCCGCCATGCCTTCCTTCTGGTCCTCGGTGGCGAACAACGAATGGAACACGCGCCGCTCAAACAGGACGCCCTGGGCCAGCCCGGTCTCAAAGGCCGCATTGACCGCTTCCTTCGCCACCATCGCCACCGGCTTGGACTTGGAGGCGATCACCTCGGCAGCCTTCAGCGCCTCCTCGACCACATCCGCGGCGGCCACCACGCGGGACACCAAGCCGGAGCGTTCCGCTTCCTCGGCATCCATGAAGCGCCCGGTCAGGATCATGTCCATCGCCTTGGCCTTGCCCACCGCCCGGGTCAGTCGCTGCGAGCCGCCCATGCCGGGCAGCACGCCCAGGTTGATTTCCGGCTGGCCGAACTTGGCGTTGTCCCCGGCGATGATGAAATCACACATCATCGCGAGCTCGCAACCGCCGCCCAGGGCGAACCCGGAGACCGCCGCCACGACGGGGATCCGGAGCCTGGTGAAGTCCTCCCACCCGCGGAACCAGTCTGCGGCATACATGTCCATGTAGCCCTTGGACTGCATTTCCTTGATGTCTGCCCCGGCGGCGAAGGCCTTCGCCGAGCCGGTCACCACCACAGCACCCACCCCGGGGTCCGTGTCCAGGGCGGTGACGGCAGCCACCAGTTCGTCCATGGTGGCCTTGTTGAGGGCATTGAGTGCCTCGGGCCGGTTGAGCGTCACGAGACCCACGCGGCCGCGGCGCTCCACCAGGATGTTTGCGTACTGCTCCGTCATTCGTGTCCCCGTTCGGGTTGTCTTTTGGGTGGTCTTGATTCCGAGCTGGTGGGCCGGCCGCTAGTGCGCGGACTTGTCCCGGATGTCCGTGATGATGCCGGAGAAGTCCCGGCCGGCACCGCCCTCTGCGGCAAAAGTATCGTAGATTTCGGAGGCAAGCGGTCCCAGCCGGGCGGCGACGCCGGTGCTTTCGAGGGCGTTGAGCGCCAGCTTGAGGTCCTTCGCCATCAGTGCACCCGCGAATCCGGGCTGGTAGTCCCGGTTGGCGGGGCTCGTGGGGACCGGCCCCGGCACGGGGCAGTTGGTGGTCAGCGCCCAGCACTGTCCCGAGGCCGCGGAGGCGACGTCGAACAGTGCCTGGTGCGTCAGCCCGAGCTTCTCACCGAGAACGAAGGCCTCGCTGACCGCAATCATGGAGACCCCGAGGATCAGGTTGTTGCAGATTTTTGCCGCCTGTCCCGCGCCGTGCTCCCCGCAGTGGACCACGCGCTTGCCCATGACTTCAAGCATCGGCCGCACCGCCTCGAAGTCCTCCGGCAGCGCTCCGACCATGAACGTCAGGGTGCCGGCCTCGGCCCCCACAACGCCGCCGGACACCGGGGCGTCCACGGAGCGGTGGCCGGCGGCGACGGCCAGCCCGGCAGCCTCACGGGCCTCGTCCACGTTGATGGTGGAGCAGTCCAGGAACAGCGTGCCGGCCGGCGCAGTCGCCAGCAGCCCGGGCTGCCCGCCCGTGCCGCGGTAGGCATCCAGGACGTGCTTGCCGCTGGGCAGCATGGTCAGTACGACGGCGGCACCGGCCACCGCTTCGGCAGCAGTGGCCGCGGTCGCGACGCCATGCGCCTGGGCGGTGTCGATCGCCGCCGGTACGACGTCGAACCCGGTCACGGCGTAGCCAGCCTTGACCAGGTTGACGGCCATCGGTCCGCCCATGTGGCCCAGGCCGAGGAACGCGATGGAGCCGGCGTTCTGCCCTGTTTCAGCCCGTAGTTCTTCAGCCCGTAGTTTTTCAGACATGGTCACTCTCCTTTGAAGCCAGTTTGAGTTCGCGGCCGCCCAGCGGGGCAAAGTAGGACTCGACGTCGTCGCGGCTGACCTCCGCGAGCGTGGCGGGCTGCCAGTGCGGAGTGCGGTCCTTGTCCACCACCTGGGCCCGGATGCCCTCACGGAAGTCGGGGCCGGCCAGGAAGCGCAGGCCCACCCGGTACTCCTGCCCGAGGGCCTCCTCCAGGCTCAGCCCACGGACGCGCCGCAGGGATTCCAGCGCCACCTTCACGGCGGTCGGCGACTTGGCCGCGATCGTGTCGGCCGCCCCGGCGGCTTCCCGGGCCCCTTCTCCGCCCGATTCTCCCTCAAAGGAACGCAGCCGGCGCAGGATCTCTTCGGCGTCGTCGCCGGAGTAGCAGGCGTCAATCCACTCCTGCTGTTGCGCCAGCGCCGAGGGTGGAGCCTGTTCCGTGAAGCGTCCGACGGCGGCGTCCGCCGTCTCACTCTCCAGCGCCACCGCCAGTTCAGCCAGGCGTCCGGACGCCACGAAGTGGTCCGCCAGCCCGAGGAACAGCGCGTCGGCACCGCTCAGGTGCGCGCCGGTGAGGGCGGCGTGGGTGCCGGACTCCCCCGGCGAACGGGAGAGCAGCAGGGTCCCGCCGACGTCGGGCACGAAGCCGATGGTGGTTTCGGGCATGCCCATCCGGGTGCGTTCGGTGACGATCCGGACCGAGCCGTGCGCGGAAATGCCCACGCCGCCGCCGAGGACCAGGCCGTCCATGAACGCCACATAAGGTTTGGGGTACCCGGAGATGAGGGAATTCAGCCGGTACTCCTCCGCCCAGAAGTCCGCCGTGGCATGGCCGCCGTCGAGCATGTCCCGGTAGATGGCCACAATGTCCCCGCCCGCGCACAGGCCCCGCCCGCCGGCGCCGCGGACCAGCACGGCGGCCACGGCGTCGTCGTCGGCCCAGCGTTTAAGCTGCTTCAGCATGGCGGAGGCCATGCCCGCGGTGAGCGCGTTGACCGCCGCGGGCCGGTTCAGGGTGACGATGCCGAGGCGGCCGCGCTTTTCAAAGAGAACTTCGTCGAACAGCACCTCGGCGGCCGGCTCGGAGACTTCCTCGGCGTGCTTCCCCGCCATCAGCTGCCTTCCGGCATCACGAAGCTGCTGCCGGAACGGATGCCCGAGGGCCAGCGCGTGGTGACCGTCTTGGTCTTGGTGTAGAACCGGAAGGCGTCGGCGCCGTGCTGGTTGAGGTCCCCGAACCCCGAGGCCTTCCAGCCGCCGAAGCTGAAGTAGGCGATCGGCACCGGGATGGGGACGTTGATGCCCACCATGCCCACCTGGACCCGGCTCGCGAAGTCGCGTGCGGCGTCTCCGTCGCGGGTGAAGATCGCGACGCCGTTGCCGAATTCGTGGTCGCTGCAGAGCCGGAGGGCTTCGTCGTAGTCCTCCGCGCGGAGCACGCTCAGCACGGGGCCGAAGATCTCTTCCTTGTAGATCTTCATGTCCTTGGTGACGTTGTCGAAGAGCGTGGGTCCCACCCAGAAACCGCCGTCGTAGCCCTCCACCTTCAGTCCGCGGCCGTCGGTCACGAGGCTGGCGCCTTCCTCGACGCCGGAGGCGATGTAGCCCTCGATACGCTCTTTGGCGGCGGGTGCCACCACTGGGCCGAAGTCCGAGTCCCTGGCCAGGCTGTGGCCCACCTTGAGGGTCTTCATCCGCTCCTGCAGCCTGGCGACGAGCGCGTCGGCGGTGGCCTTGCCCACCGGCACGGCCACCGAGACGGCCATGCAGCGTTCGCCGGCGGAGCCGAAGCCGGCCCCGATCAGGGCATCCGCGGCCATGTCCAGGTCCGCGTCCGGCATGATCACCATGTGGTTCTTCGCGCCGCCGAAGCACTGGGCGCGTTTCCCGTTCGCCGCGGCGGTGGCGTAGATGTACTGGGCGATGGGCGTGGAGCCGACGAAGCCGATCGCCTGGACCCGGGGGTCCTCCAGCAGCGCATCCACGGCTTCCTTGTCCCCGTTGACCACGTTGAAGACGCCGTCGGGCAGGCCCGCCTCGGTGAAGAGCTCCGCCAGGCGGAGCGGCACGGAGGGATCCCGTTCGGAGGGCTTGAGGATGAAGGAGTTGCCAGCGGCGAGGGCCGGGCCGGACTTCCACAGCGGGATCATCGCCGGGAAGTTGAACGGCGTGATGCCGGCAACAACACCGAGCGGCTGGCGCATCGAGTGCACATCGATGCCGGTCCCGGCGCTGTCCGAGAACTCGCCCTTGAGCAGGTGCGGGGCGCCGGCGGCGAACTCCACGACTTCGATGCCACGCTGGATGTCACCCTTGGCGTCCGGGAAGGTCTTGCCGTGCTCGGAGGACAGCAGGGTGGCGAGCTGGTCCATGTTCTCGTTGACGAGGTCGACGAACTTGAGCAGGATCCGGCCGCGCCGCTGCGGGTTCATGGCGGCCCATTCAAGCTGGCCCTTTTCCGCACTGGCAATCACGTTGCGCACTTCCCCGGCGCTGGCCAGCGGCACCCTGGCCTGGACTTCGCCGGTGCAGGGATCGTAGACGTCACCGAAGCGCCCCGAGGTGCCCTCCACCCGCTGACCGTCAATGTAATGGGATAGTTCGCGAACCATGGCCGAATGCTCCTTTGCATGTGATCCAGATCATCTCTGCAGCTGAATATACTCGGACTTCCTACTAATTTCCAGAGAGCCGGTGCGGGTTCCGGCGCCGCGCAGCACCGCCGTCGGGGGCACTTTGGGCACTGGCCCGGCCGGTACGGGCCTCTCCGACGGCGTGTCCGCGCCAAAGTGCCCCGGGTGGGCGCCGGCCGGCGACCGGCGGCAGCCACGCCCGGCAGCCAAGTTCGGTAAGTTAGGGACTGTGAAGATTGCTACTTGGAATGTGAACTCCCTCCGCGCCCGAGCCGACCGTGTGGAAGCCTGGCTTCAGCGCACCGACTGCGACGTCCTGGCCATCCAGGAAACCAAGTGCAAGGACGACAACTTCCCGTGGGAGCTGTTCGAGAGCATGGGCTATGAGGTGGCGCACTACGGCCTGAGCCAGTGGAACGGCGTCGCGATTGCCTCCCGGGTGGGCCTTGCCGACGTGGAACGGACCTTCATGGACCAGCCGGTCTTCGGCAAGAGCGGCAAAGACGCCGTGCAGGAGGCCCGGGCAATCGGCGCCACCTGCGGCGGCATCCGCGTCTGGAGCCTCTACGTGCCCAACGGCCGGGCCCTCGACGACGAGCACATGCCCTACAAACTGAGCTGGCTGGACACGCTGAAGACGCAGGCCCAGGGCTGGGTCAAGGATGATCCCGAAGCACAGATCGCGCTGATGGGCGACTGGAACATCGCCCCGCAGGACGACGACGTCTGGGACATCGACTATTTCCGTGCCGAGGGCCTCACCCACGTCAGTCCGCCGGAACGGGCGGCCTTCCACGCCTTCGAAGACGCCGGATTCCAGGACGCCGCCCGCCCGTACACCCCGGGCCCCGGCGTCTACACCTACTGGGACTACACCCAGCTGCGCTTCCCGAAGAAGGAAGGCATGCGGATCGACTTCGTCCTGGCCTCCCCGGCCCTGGCCGCACGCGTCACCGGCGCGGCGATCGACCGGGAGGAGCGCAAAGGCAAGGGCGCCTCGGACCACGCCCCGGTCATCGTGGAGCTGAGCGACTGATGACTCCGGACCGCCGAAGCGTGCTCCGATGACGGGAAACCTCTACCGGGGGCAGACCGGGCTGCCGTTCTCTTCCGCGCTGCGGATCTATGAGCCGCTGGAAGCCTACCCGGCGGACCAGCAGGACACCCTGCGGACGGCCGGGGCCCGGGGCGCGTCCCGTGCGGCGGTTGAAAACGCCGAACTGCTCGCCTCCCTCGGCCGGATCACCCGCGCCGGCGGGGACCCGTTCCCCACCGGACGGACCGACCTGGTCCGGGTTGTCGCCGCACCGCCCCCGGGCGGCACGGCCCACCCCGCCCCGTCCGCCGCGGGTGCCGGCACCGAAGCCGGCACCGGCGCTGCGCCGTCCGACGGCGGCGCCCCGGACAGGCTGCTGTATTGCCCGAGCCAGCTGGTGCTCCGCGCCGGGCTCGCCGCAAACGCCCTGATGGAGGGGATCCACGGACCCCTGGCCCAGCTGCTGATCCCGGAAGAGCAGCGCGACAAGCACCAGGAACGCATCGATGAGGTGCGGGCGCACGCCGGACTGGGCCGGGTCCACACCCGGGCATCGACCTGGGGCATTCCGTTCAGCTGGTTCTGCCTGTTCCAGGAATCGGACCCCACAGACGTGGTGGAATCCGAGGGGCATATCGTCACCGTGCGGATCCGTGCCGGCATCCGCGAAGCGCTGGAGAGGGTCCGCTATGCAGTGGCTCATCTGGCACTGGCCGCCCCGGACCTGGACATGCTCGAGGACCTGACCCAGCTCACCGAATGGCTCGAGCTCTTCCACCCGGGCTCCGTGGTGGAACTCGACTACGGTGCGGTGGCGGACAAGGTCTACCCGGACGACTCCCCCCTCGATGTGAGGCTGGGCATCGAGTGCCTGGCCGAGGGCGATATGACCGGCGCGGCCGCAGCGTACCGCCGGCTGGCGTCCCGCTGGATCCCCATCCGGCAGCTCGCACGCGCCTCCTGATCAGCCGTCCCGAACTCGCCGCCGCCTCCTAGGCGGCCGGGTCCCCGGACCGCGGCGGCGCCGTCGTACGCCTGACAATCAGCCGGTGCGGCGCAATGGTCGAGCGGACGGCGCCGGCCATGCCGTCGAGCTCGTCCAGCAGCATTTTCGTCCCCAGCTCGGCCTGTTCGTCGGGGCTCTGCCCCACCGTGGTGAGACCCATGGCTTCGGCGAAGTCATGGTTGTCGATTCCGATCACGGAGAGGTCCTGCGGAACCCGGACCCCCAACCGGTTCGCCTCGAAAATCACTCCCATGGCCATCTCGTCCGAAGCGCAGAAGATGGCGGTGGGCTTCGGACCGGGGCGCTCCCAGAGCCGGTTGAACGCGTCCTGCCCGCTGCGCACGGTGAAATCCCCCCACTCGTCCCACTCCGGACGGACCGCCAGCCCGGCTTCGGCCATCACTTCCTGGAAGGCCCTGATCCGGACCCTCGGGACGTCGAAGTTCAGGTCGGTCTCGTCATCGCCGTGCAGCACGGCGATGTCCCGGTGCCCGAGACCAATGAGGTGGCGCACGGCCGTGGCGGCTGCGGCGTAATCGTCAATGCCGATGTAGGGGCAGTCCTCCACATGTCCGCCCACGATGACGAGCGGGATGTCGATCTTCTGGAGATGCTGGATTTCCTCGTGCGTCAGGGCCATACAGAGGACCAGGAGTGCGTCGATCTGCTTGTAGACCATGGTCTTGCTGAAGAGCCGCTCACGGTTGCTTCCGTGGCCGCCCAGATTGAAAAGGGAGAGGTTGTACTGGCGGGCGTGCAGTTCCCGGTCCGCGCCCTCAATCGCCTTGGAGAAGAACCAGCGGCTGACGAAAGGTGCCAGCACCCCGATGGTCCTGGTGCGCCCCGTGGCCAGGCCGGAAGCCGAGGAGGAGGCCACGTAGCCCAGGGCTTCAGCGATGCCCAGGATCTTCTCCCGGGTGGCCGGTGAAACCCTGGGCAGGCCGCGGACCGCCCGGGACACGGTGGCCGTGGAGACTCCTGCCGCAGCTGCCACGTCCTCAATGCTGACGCCAGAGTGGCCGCCGCGCTGGGCCCTCGCATTTGTCCGTACCACCGTGTCCCCTTGTCGGCTATCCGCGGGATCGACCGAGCTCGCCGCCCGGGCGGCTTCCGGACCTTTCACAGCACTC
This sequence comes from Arthrobacter sp. UYEF20, assembly GCF_040546335.1. Lineage (NCBI taxonomy): Bacteria > Bacillati > Actinomycetota > Actinomycetes > Micrococcales > Micrococcaceae > Arthrobacter > Arthrobacter sp. UYEF20. The sequence goes on from NZ_JBEPNP010000027.1 coordinate 30,180, forward strand.
CCGCCCTCAGCGGCGTCGGGCGGCCGTACGGCCGGGCAGCCGCCGTCGCAATCTGATCATTCCGTACAGGACGGCCAGGCTCGCCAGCAGACCCAAAGCCCAGCCAAGGGCAGGCTGGGCGGTCACCTCCATCCAGACGGTGACCGCCAGCAGCACCATGGCCCAGAAGCCGAGGAAACCGATAATGATGTCGAAGTCCTCCCCGGAACGTACCTTGCGGTGCACCCCGGCCACGTGGCCCTGGTTCCGCTTGCCGGTCATGACGCAGCCGTCACTTGACCGCGCCGGCCGTCAGGCCGGCCACGATCTTGCGCTGGAACACCAGCACCAGGATGACCAGTGGAATGGTCACAATGGTGCCCGCAGCCATGATCGCCGTGTACGGGACCTGGTTGGGCTGTGCCCCGGCGAAGCTGGCAATGGCCACGGTGACCGGCTGGGTCGCGTCGCTGGAGAGCTGGCTGGCGATCAGGAATTCATTCCAGGAGGAGATGAACGCCAGGATGGCCGTGGTGAAGATGGCCGGCGCCGCCAACGGCATGATGACCTTCCGGAACGCCTGTCCCTGCGTGCAGCCGTCCACCCGCGCCGATTCCTCCAGCTCCCAGGGCATCTCCCGGAAGAAGGACGTCATGGTGTAGACGGTCAGCGGCAGCACGAACGAGATGTTCGGGATGATCAGCGCCTGGTACGTGCCGATCCAGCCGATGTTGGTGAACAGCTGGAACAACGGCGTGATGAGGGCGACGCCCGGGAACATCGAGGCGCCCAGGATGAAGCCCAGCACGAGGTACTTGAACCGGAAGTTCAACCGGGCAAGCGCGTAGGCGGCAAACACGCCGATCAGCAGCGAAACCAGGGTGACCACGACGCCGATGAACACACTGTTAAGCAGCGCCTGTCCGAAGCGGTTGCCGAACGATGTGTCGAACGCCGTCTTGAAGTTGTCCAGCGTCACGTGGGTCGGCAGCAGCGAGGTGTCGTAGGTGAAGCCGACGTCGCGGAACGCCGTCACAACCATCCAGTAGGCCGGAGCCAGGCACCAGATCAGGATCACTGCGGCGCTGATGTACGTGCGTCCCTGGGCCAGCTTTTCGCGGTTCTGGGCGGTCTTCCGTCCCCGGTCCTGCTCTGCGCGCAGCTCGGTCGCGGCGGTCATTTCTTCCCCTTACCGGTGGCGCCGCTCTGTTCCACGACGTTCGCCCCGAGGAAGCGCACGAAGATGAAAGCGACAAGAAAGATGATGATGAACGTGATGGTGGACAATGCCGCGGCCGCGTTGAAGCCCTGCCTGATCTGGTTGATCACCAGGATCGAGAGCGTGGTGGTGTTGTTGGCTCCGCCCGTCAGGATGTACGGGAGGTCGAACATGCGGAGCGCATCCAGGGTGCGGAAGAGGATGGCCACCATCAGCGCCGGCTTCACCAGCGGCAGGGTAATCAGCCGGAACCGCTGCCAGGCTGAGGCGCCGTCGACCTTGGCTGCCTCGTACACTTCCGCGGGAATCATCTGCAGGCCGGCAAGGATCAGCAGCGCCATGAACGGAGTGGTCTTCCAGGTATCCGCGATGATCACTGCCCATTTGGCCGGCCATTCGCTGCCGGTCCACAGGATGGTGGTGTTGAAGAGCTTGTTGGCGATGCCTTCGAAGGCGAAGATGAACAGCCACAGCTTGGCGGTAACGGCGGTGGGGATGGCCCACGGCACCAGGACGGCGGCGCGGACCAGGCTGCGGCCCTTGAAGGTCCGGGCCATGATGATCGCCATCCAGAACCCCAGCACGGTCTCCAGCGCCACGGTGACCACCGTGAAGAAGAAGGTGGTGGCTGTGGCGGACCAGAACTGCGCACCGAGTGTTCCCGGCGGGCAGGCCAGGGTTCCGCCGCCCGGAGCGGCACATTGCTGGGCAATCCAGTTGACGTAGTTCGAGATGCCGGCCGGGCCGCCCTCGGTGAAGAGGCCGGTGGCGGGGTCCAGCCCGGCGTCCTTCTGGAAGGACATGACGATGGCGCTGACGATCGGGTAGACAATGACGGTCGCGAGCGCGAGAACGGTGGGGGCCAGCAGCCAGGCCGCCCACCGGCCCTGGCTCGCAACAGCGTTGTCTTCCCCCACACCCTTGGGTGCGTGATGGATCTCAGTCCCGCCCGACGCCGGATCCTTTACCGGCGTCGGGCCCAATTCGGTTGCCATGGCTGGCTACTTGGACTGGGTTTCGATGGACTTCTGCATGTCAGACAGTGCGGCGTCGACTGCCTTCTCACCCTTGATCGCTGCGTAGGCGTTCTCCTGGATGGCCTTGGTGACCGCCGGGTAGAACGGTGTGACAGGGCGCGGCACTGCGTTCTCGATGGAGGTCTTCAGCACCGGCAGGTACGGCAGCTTGGCGACAAGTTCCGGGTCGTCATAGAGCGCGCCGAGCACCGGGGCGAGCGAACCCTGGGTGGCGTAGAACTTCTGGGTTTCCTCGGAGGTGAGGAACTTCAGGAAGTCCAGTGCCGTGGCCTTGTTCTTCGAGTAGACGCTGACCGCCGCGCTGTGGCCGCCGAGCGACGATGCGCCCGGTCCGTCCTTGCCCGGGAGGGCCGCCATTCCCAGGACATCCTTGACCTTCGAGGAGCCTTCAGTCGTGGCCAGGTTATAGACGTAGGGCCAGTTGCGCAGGAACAGCAGCTTGCCGTCCTGGAACGCCTGCCGGCTTTCCTCTTCCTGGAAGGTGATGGCCTCCTTCGGGATGTTCCCGTCCGCGTAGGCCTTGGCCAGGTTCCCGAGGCCTGCCTTTGCCTCGGGGGTGTTCAGGCTGGGCTTGCCGTCCTTGTCCAGCACGGACCCGCCGGCGGAGTTGATCGCCTCGGAGGCGTTGACCGTGAGGCCTTCATATTTCTTGAACTGGCCGGAGTAGCAGCCGATGTTGTTGGCCGTGGCAACGGAGCACATGCCCATCATCTCGTCCCAGGTCTTCGGGGGCGTGGGGACGAGGTCCTTGCGGTAGTACAGGATGCCGCTGTCGGAGTTCTGCGGGGCGGCGTACAGCGTGCCCTTGTAGGAGGCGGCCTCGACGGTGGGCTTCAGCATGGCCGAGGTGTCCAGCGCCATCTTGTCCTTGAGCGGCTGCAGCCAGCCCTTGGCGGCGAATTCTGCGGTCCAGACGACGTCGACGGTCGCGACGTCGTAGCCGGCGTCCTTGGCCTGGAAGTGCTGGACAAGGTCGTCATGCTGCTGGTCGGCGTTGTCCGTCTGCTCCTTGAACGTGACCTTCTCGTTCGGGTGGGCCGTGTTCCACTTTTCGATCAGCGGACGGACCACGTTGCTGTTGTCCTTGCCCTGAACGTAGGTGATGGGGCCACGCCCATCCAGACCCTGCGCGGCGTCGCCGCCGGCACCACCGGCACTGGAGCCGCCGCCCCCTCCGCCACCACAGGCTGACAGGGTCAGGGCCAGAACGCCTGCCGTGGCTACTGGAAGTAGGAACTTAGGGGTTTTCATACTGGGGGCTCCTCGCTGAGTACCGGAAAAAGCGGTGCTGTTGGTGTGGTGACCATCACAGTAATCACCATGCGGTGCGGAATGCAAGCGTTTACATGACTCTTTATCAAAAGGAGATGCAGGTCACGCCGGCCGTTGCCCGGCCCACTCCGGCGCTACCGGCAGGGACTGGGCCGGTGCGGCACCGGACGCGAACGTATAACAAACTTCACCAGCGCCTCAGCGGACGCGTTCGGCCCTGCCGAACCTGGACCGCGCTCCCGAACCGATGTGGATGAGCACGGGGGTGCGTTTGCCGAGCACCGCGTCGAGCGCCTCAACGAGGGCCGACACTTCGGCCGCCAGCGTATGCGGGGCCACGCCCTGGCGTGGCTGCACCCGGATCTTCAGGGCCGGTTCGCCGCGGACCTCATAGGTGGTGACAGTGGCTCCGGCGAGGTCCGGACGGTCGGCCAGCGCTGCCCGGAGCGCCTGCTCGGCGACCCCGTTGCCGATCCGGACGTTGCCGGGCACCTCGCCCGGATCCTCTTCGGCCACGAGCAGGTTGGCCCGGCCCTTGCCCTGTTGGGCGGCCCAGGCCACCATGGCCCCGATCACTACCAGCAGCAGCACCACCAGCACAATCCACAGCCAGCTCTCCTGGCGGCCGGGGAAACGCGTGCGCCCGAAGAGGTCACGCCAGTTGCTCCAGGCCCCGGCGGACCAGACCCGCCACCAGGAGGCGACGGCCGGCACGGTGACCAGCAGGATCAGCAGCGTGCCGATGGCCAGGAGTTTGATTCCCAGAATGCCGATCAGGATCCGGTTGAGGAGTCTGGGGGTGCCGTTCATGCGCCGATCACTCCCGCCGAGGCCACAGTGATCCGGACCTCCGGCATCGGGGACGGCCCCATCTCCCGGAGTTCGTCCTGGACCGCCGCCAGCACGGCATCCGCGCTCAGCGGGACCCCGGAGGTAGGGCGGACATTGACGAGTACGCGGCTTCGCGACACGATCACCATCACCTGTTCTTGCGTCACGTTGGCGGCCAGCCGCGCCCGGCGCGCCAGCGCGGAGGCGATCACTTCGTCGTCCACCACGACGGCGGCGCGGCGGTCCCGCAGCAGGTGGCGGGCCCTGCGGCCTGGCAGCACGGCATTGAGGAAGAAAAACAAACCGACCATGACCAGCACAGCACCGAGGGCGCCGAGCAGCAGCGGCGGGACCCCGCTGGGGAGCGCCACGAACTGCTCCGCGGCGGTTTCCGGATCCACGAGCCATGGCGGCTGCCCGACGGCGCGGACTGCTGTTTCCAGGAGGGCGTAGCCGCACAGCACCATCACCAGGACGGCGGCGATGACGGCTGCCACGGCCCGTGAGGAACGGGTTTCGCGCTTGAGGATCCAGTCCATGCCCGCGGCTCCAGTCACCGCCGGGGTCCCTGTCCCGGCCGGGGTCCCGGGGTCGGGATCGCCCAGGCCTGCGCCGTGCCCGGGGTTCCTGCGATCCGTATCGTGGCTCACCGGACCCGCCCCCCTTCCCTGACGCTGGCACCGCTGATCCGGATGTCCACCCGGCTCAGCTGGGCGCCGCTCAGCTCCGTCACGCGCCGCAGGATGGTGGCTTTGGCGGCCACGGTCCGGTCCCAGATGGAGCCGCCGAAACCTGCCACCCGGCCGGGGTCCCGGAGGACTGCCGGCAGCGAGGGCATGGTGATCGGGGTGACGAGGGACAACGCCAGCAGGCCGTCGTCGTCGGACCACTCGGCCCGCACGTCCTGCGGCGGCACGCCGAGGGCCTCTGCCGCGGCTGCCCGTGCCACGCTGGTCAGGGCCTGGGTGCTGATCCGGTTGTGGCCGGCAAGCGCCCCGCCGTGGGCCGCCGCCCCAGCCGTGCTGCTCATGAGGAGGAGCGCCGGCCCGTGAGGGCGTCGAGCACGCTGCGCAGGTCCAGTTTCCCTTCCGCTGCACGGCCCAGCAGGGCTCCGATGCCCATGAACAGCAAGGCGCCGAGGAATCCCCACGCGCCAAACTGGAAGGACATGAACGCCAGGAAGGCGCCGGCTGCGATCCCAACAACGGTCAGATTCACTGGATTGCCTCCCTCATAGGCCGGGCTTCACCGGGCGCCGGCGGCTTTACCGGGCCGGGCACGTACACGTCATGGATCTCGATGTTGACCTCAATGACCTGCAGCCCCACCAGCTCCTCAACGGCCGCGTAGACGGCGGCACGGATCTGGTCCGCCAGGGCATGGAGGGGTGTGCCGTAGATCGCGACGAGGTCGATGTCCACGGCCACCTGGGTTTCGCCCACTTCGGCGCGGACGCCAGCGGCGTGGTCCGAACTGCCGACGGCATCGCGGATGGCCCCGAGGGCGCGGGACGGGCCGGAGCCAAGGGAATAGACGCCAGGAACCGAGCGGGCGGCGATCCCGGCAACCTTCGCGACGGCGGCCTCGGAAATGATGGTGCGTCCGCCGCCTCCCGGCGCGGCGGCGGGCAGCTCCGGAACGGAACCCGCCATGGGCTCGGAATTCGGGTATTCCATGAGGCACTCCCCCTAATCTCTTTGAGACCAACCCTAGCCCCTGCCTGCGACAAGGTGGCAGCATGCTGCGGGACGGCCACAAAGTCGGGAAGGACCGGTACCGGTTGTCAGGACGCGGGGCACCAGGAGCGGGGTTCCAGTGGCCTGGTTCCAGCGGCCGGGCTCCAGCGGCCGGGCTCCAGGCGCAGGGCCGTCAGCAGTGGGCCTGGAGCCAGGCATCAATGGGTGCGATGGCCTTGTCGAGGAGGTTCCGGGCAGTCTAGGTGCAGTTGGCAGCGAGCCAGCCCTGCACCGGGGCCATGGCCTCCTGGAGCTTGCCGCTGGAGAAGACGGTCTGGTCCTTCACGCCGGCGACCGCCACCTGGGTGAGCTTGGCGAAGTCGGCCTTGACGCTGTCCGGAGCCCGCTCCGCGGTCCGGCTCAGTTCCGTCTTGGACTGTTCCAGCTCGGCTGTCTTTCCCTGCGCCGCCGAGAGCGGCAGCAGGGTGGCGCCGGTGGCCTGTTCTGAAATCGTGGCGCAGGCTTCCGCCGCGGTCGGGAAGTCGCCATAGGGTCCGGATGACTTGCTGGGGCTCGGCGCCACAGAGGAGGGAGCGGCGCTGGCGGCCGCGGCCGACGGCGAACTGCCGCCTTCCGGCGCGGAGCAGGAGGTGAGCGCCAGGGCGGCGAAGAGGGCGGTTACGGTCAGAGGGCGTGCAATGTTCTTAATGTTCACGTTTCAGGAATCACTTTTCCGGTTGAGATTGCACCGCCGGCCCGGTGGTGCAGCCGGCGGCATTGGCGTTCTTTCCCCAGCGTGCGAGTCTAGCCCGGTCCGCGGTGAAGACTCGCCTGACCGTCTCGTACGAGCAACACAGCAAGCGCTGCGGGGACGTCTCCGGGAGTACGACTTCCATCCTGATCTGCTGAGCGAACTACGGCGCGTGATGAGCGCTCACGGACCTTCGTCGGCCCTTTGGGTGCAGGGTATTGCATGCCACTAAGCATGCTGATTAAATCGTGGTTACGGCCGCATTCCACGACCGGTCTACCGAAAGGACGTACAGTCATGGGTATTCTCGCATTTCTCATCCTCGGGCTTATCGCAGGAGCCATCGCCAAGGCGATCCTTCCCGGCCGGCAGGGAGGCGGCTGGGTGGTCTCACTCGTTCTGGGTGTCGTGGGAGCAATCCTCGGCGGCTGGATCGGTTCGTTGATCTTCGGTGGAGGCCTCGGTGACTTCTTTGATCTGCGGACCTGGCTCCTCGCCATCCTCGGAGCCGTCATTGTCCTCCTGATTTATGGCGCCGTTGCCGGCCGCAGAAGCAGGGCGTAGGAGGCCCCCCGACGCAGGGTCTGCGTGATCGATCGTTGCTGTCTTCCCTCGTGGACTCGTCCGCGGCGGCGATGGCGCGGCCGTAGCGGGCGCTGAATTCGGGTGTCCAACCGCAACGAAAAAACCCCGCAGTTCCCGTGTAAACACTGGGGACTGCGGGGTTCTAGCTGGTGGCTCCGACCGGCGTCGATCCGGTGACCTTTCGATTTTCAGTCGAACGCTCTACCAACTGAGCTACAGAGCCTAGGTGACATGTCACCATGACAGCCGGAATTTCTTCCGGCAATCAGAGCGACCCTGACGGGACTTGAACCCGCGACCTCCGCCGTGACAGGGCGGCGCGCTAACCAACTGCGCTACAGGGCCTTGCTATATTCTTGCTTCTCTGCAGTATCGCTACCGCAATTTTTCAAGGCCTTTAGCCTACCAGACTTTGACCCCCGGCTTGACCAGTTCCTTGCGTACCCCCAACGGGATTCGAACCCGTGCCGCCGCCGTGAAAGGGCGGTGTCCTAGGCCGCTAGACGATGGGGGCCAGGACGCCATCCGGCTAAACACGCGAAAAACAAGGGCAAAAATTTAGGGCCGAAGCCTTCCGTTTCTGTCCTTTCGGGTTCCTCCGAACTGGACTATAAAACTATAAGGGCAGACCCCCGGATTATCCAAAATCGGCCGGCCGCCCACGAAAGCCACCGCGGCACGCCGGGCGCCCGGCGCGCCCGGCGCCCGGCACCCCAGGCGCCCGGCGGGGCTCAGGCGACCAGCATCACCGCGAGGCTGATCATGACCACGGCAATGCCGGCGTCGAGCACGCGCCATGCGTTCCGCCGCTGGAACAGCGGTGCGAGGAACCGCGCGCCGGCCCCGAGCGCAGCGAACCAGGCGACGCTGCCCAGGCCGGCTCCGGCGGCAAACCACCAGCGCCCTTCCGCGCCGTGGGTGCCGGCCAGGGATCCCAGCAGCAAGACGGTGTCCAGGTAGACGTGCGGGTTCAGCCAGGTCAGGGACAGGCAGGTGCCCAGGGCTGCCAGCCGCGTGCCGCCGTGGCGGGCTCCGGGCTGGGCCGGCTCTGCGCCGCGGATGGCACGGGAGGCAGCGAGAAGTCCATAGACCAGGAGAAAGGCGGCACCTGCCCAGCGCACGACGACGAGAACCGCGGGCGCCCGCTCAATGAGGACGCCAATGCCGGCCACACCCAGCACGATCAGCACGAGGTCCGACACCGCACACACGGCGACAACCAGGACGACGTGGGAACGCAGGATGCCCTGGCGGAGCACGAAGGCATTCTGGGCACCGATGGCGACAATAAGGGACAGCCCACTTGCGAGGCCGGAAAACGCGGAGAGGATCACCCGCTCAACGCTAGGCGCAGGAAAGCCATGAAACCAGTTAATTATTCTGCTTCAACATAAGATCAGCTAATGATCGATATTCACCCCGACCAGGCCCGGACACTGGCGGCTATCGTCGCCCATGGAAGCTTCGACGCCGCAGCCAGCCACTTGTCGGTCACCGCCTCGGCCGTCAGCCAACGCGTCCGTGCCCTTGAGGCAGCCGTCGGCCGCCCGGTACTGCGAAGAACGCGTCCGGTCGAACTCACTCCCTCGGGGCAAGCCGTGGTGCGCTTCGCCCGGCAACTGGACATGCTCTCCGCCGATCTGGCCGAGGAACTCCAGCCCGGCGCCCCTCACTCCGGAGTCCGGCTGACCCTGGTGATCAACAGCGATTCGCTGCACACCTGGGCGCTGGCCGGCCTCGCCGCGGTGGCCGGCACGGTCCAGCTCGAAATCCTGCGCGAGGACCAGGACTATTCGCTGGAGCTCCTGCGCAGCGGGGCAGCCGCCGCAGCCATCACCACCACGGCCAAAGCCGCGCCCGGCTGTTCGTCCCGCCGGCTGGGCGCGATGCGCTACCTGCCGGTCTGCAGCCCGGACTTCGCCCGGCTGTGGTTCGACGCCGGCGCGACGGCGGAATCGCTCGCCAAGGCGCCGGTCATCCACTTCGACCGCAAGGACGATCTGCAGGACCGCTACCTGCGCAGATCCAGCCGGAAACTCCTCCAGCCGCCGCGGCACTACGTCCCCGCCGCCCACGAATTCGGCGAAGCCATCCGGCTGGGAATGGGCTGGGGTCTACTCCCGGAGATCGAAGCAACGGAACACCTGCAACACGGGCGGCTGACGGCCCTGGCCCCCTCGAGCTACCTCGATGTGCCGCTGCACTGGCAGCAGTGGCGGTATGGATCGGCGGCACTCGATGAGGTGGCCTCGGCCATCCAGGACGCGGCGCGCGTGCTCCGGTGACGCCGATGGCCCGTTGGCTGGCAGGCAGCTGGCAGGAACTCGACTAGAAGTGACCGATTTCCGCCAGCCGGGCGGGCGCCGCACGGACTAGATTTGCAGCATGGCAACAACCGCCGAGACAGGCTCCCCCACCCCGGACAGCACCCGCCGGGACAAGACCCGGGAAAAGACGCAGCCGGACAGCACCCACGAAGTGCCGCCGCATGCTCCCACCCCCACATCCCCGAAACCGCCGCTCCCGCCCGGCCGGATCAGCAGGCTCGGCATCGCCGCCGTCGTGGTCACCGTGGTGCTCTGGGCGTCCGCCTTCGTAGGCATCCGCGCCGTGGGCCCCAGCTTCTCCCCCGGCCCCCTGACGCTCGGGCGGCTGGCGGTTGCCGCCGTCGTGCTGGGCCTCGTGGTGCTGCCACAGCTCCGGAAAAGGAGCATGCTGCCCCAGGGCCGCGAGTGGTGGCCCATCCTGGCCTACGGCGTCATGTGGTTCGGCGGCTACAACGTCGCCCTGAACGCCGCGGAACACCTGCTCGACGCCGGGACCGCCGCCCTGCTGATCAACGTCAATCCGATCCTCGTCGCGGTCATGGCCGGGCTGATCCTGAAGGAGGGCTTCCCGCGCTGGCTGATCATCGGCAGCCTGGTCGCGTTCGGCGGGGTCGCCGTGATCGCGCTCGGTTCCGGGCAGCGGTCGACGGCGGACGTCGCCGGGGTGCTGCTGTGCCTCCTCGCCGCGGCCCTCGCCGCCGTCAGCGTGATCGTGCAGAAGCCGGTGCTGCGGAAATTCCCCGCAGCCCAGGCCACGTGGTTCGGCATCATGGTGGGCGCCGTCTGCTGCCTGCCCTTCAGCGGCCAGCTTCTCACCGAACTTCAGGCCGCACCGCTGCCGGCCACGCTCGGACTCGTGTACCTGGGCGTCTTCCCCACCGCCATCGCCTTCACCACCTGGGCGTACGCCCTCTCGCTGATCGACGCCGGGCGGCTTGCGGCCACCACGTATCTGGTGCCGGGCACCACCATCCTGATCTCCTGGCTGGTGCTGGGCGAGATTCCCACGATCTGGGGCCTGGTGGGCGGCGTCATCTGCCTCGTCGGCGTCGGGCTGACCCGGCGCCGGTCCCGCTGATTCAGCGTTACAGTTCAGCTATGCCCCCTTCACTGCCGCCCGGCCTGCCCATCGTCCCGGATGACCCGGACGGTGACAGCGACGGCGACGGCGGTTCAATGCCGTTCCCGATGTCGGAAACCGAATTCGAAGCCGCGGTGACCGACGCCCTGGACGGGATCCCGCCGGAGCTGGCGAAGACCATGAACAACGTGGCGATCTTCATCGAGGACGACTACACGCCGCGGCCGGGAGAGGACCCGGAGACGGTGCTGCTGGGCCTCTACGAGGGCGTGCCGCTGACCGAACGGGACTCCTGGTGGGACGCCGGCTCGCTGCCGGACCGCATCACCATCTACCGACAGCCCATCCTGGACATCTGCGGCTCCCGCGAGGACGTGACCGAGGAGGTCACCGTCACGGTGGTGCACGAGATTGCGCACCACTTCGGCATCAGCGACGAGCGCCTGCACGAGCTCGGCTGGGGATAGCCTTGTAGGCATGGGACACGACCACAGCCACTCACACGGCATCACAGCGACCGGGAAGCACCGGCAGCGCCTGGTCGCCGTCCTCGGCATCACCCTCGCCGTGGTGCTGGTCCAGATCGTCGGGGCCCTGGTGTCGGGTTCACTCGCGCTGCTGGCCGACGCCGGGCACATGCTGTCCGACGCCGCCGGCGTCTTCATCGCCCTGCTGGCCGCCTGGATCGCCACCCGTCCGGCGAGCGACCAGCGCACCTACGGCTACCAGCGCGCCGAAGTCCTCGCGGCGCTGGCCAACGCCCTGGTCCTGATCGTCATCGCGGTGGTCATCTTCACCGAGGCCATCCGGCGGCTCGGCTCGGCTCCCGAGGTGCGGACCGACGTCATGCTGGCCGCCGCCGTCCTTGGCGCCGTGGCCAACCTGGTCTCGCTGCTGATCCTCCGCGGCGCCCAGAAGGAAAGCCTCAACGTCCGCGGCGCCTACCTCGAGGTGCTGGGCGACCTGCTCGGGTCCTTTGCCGTGATCGTCGCCGCAATTGTCATCATGGTCACCGGGTACGAGGCAGCGGACACCATCGCCTCGATTGTCATCGCCTTCATGATCCTTCCCCGAGCCTGGCACCTGCTGCGCGACGTCGTGGACGTGCTCCTCGAAGCCACCCCCAAGGGCGTGGACGTGCAGCTGATCCGGGAACACATCCTGGCCGTGGAAGGGGTGGTTTCCGTCCACGACATCCACATCTGGACCATCACCTCCGGAGTGCCGGTGTTTTCCGCCCATGTGGTGGTGGCAGACGCAGCCCTGGGCGCCCGCGGCGCCGACCGCGTGCTGGACAAACTCGTCACCTGCCTGGGCTCACACTTCGACACCGAACACTGCACGTTCCAGCTGGAACCAGCCACCCACGCGGAGCACGAGGCCCGCCAGCACGCCTGACGTGCCATGGCTCAACCCAGGGTCGGGGACATTTCAGCTGTCCATATATTCCCATCATGGGTATATTCCCGAGCATGACCGAAGTTACCTTTTGGATCCTCACGGCCCTCGCCGGCGGACGTCAGCACGGTTACGCCATCCTGCGTGCGCGATGAGCGATTATCGACGGCGTCGGTATGCCCGGCTGTTGCGCTGGTATCCGCGGTCCTGGCGCGAGGAGCACGGAAGTATCGTGCTCGATAATCTCGAACAGCACGCCAGCGACCGAGGCATGGCCCGCCCGTCCATTCCGGAAGCATGGTCCCTCCGGGCCCAAGGACTGGGCGAGAGGGCAACGCATCGCTGGGCCGCGGGTTTCGCTGCGACAGCCTTGATCGCGTTCATAGGTGCCACCGGGCTGTTGTTGAGCAACGCGATAATGCTCCCCGGAGCAGGCTTTGTCCGGCTCCTGTTGGCAGTGTTCATCGGACCACTCGCATTAGCCCTCTCCGCCGTCGTGCTCCTATATCGAGCTGGACGGCTCTCCGCCCCGGCGGCATTGTCCACCGCGGCTGGCGCCATACCGGCGTGTGGTTTGGCGGCCCTCGTGGCAGCGAGTTGGTCGGTAGGTTTTGACGAAGCTGATGCGGGTCTCGGTCGCAGCTGGTTTGGATCGTCCACCCTCTTATTCCTCATCCTCGCGTGGATTGCGGGCACGATCTGCCTCGTTGCACCGGTCAGCTCGGTGCTGACTAAACGGCGCTCTCTGCCCATCCGCCTCGCGCAAAGTACTGTACTGGCAGCACCATTGGCGCTTGTCCTCGGCGCACTGACGCTGCTGGCACAAATGATCGGCACACTTGGTGCTGCCGCGCTGCTTGTCGTGGCTCTGCGACTGAGCACTGCGAAGCACCCGGCAGTACCGCGTGAGACTGTTCGGGTAGCAGCGCGGCCGTCCCCGCCGAGACTGACGGCAGCTTGGACTCGGCGGAGGGACGCTGCAGCTGGCGCAGGCGCGCTGGTGACCTTGATTGTGGGACTTGGGTGCGCAGTGTTTGCCCTCACCGGCAGTAACTGGGCACCAATGGTCACCGATTCCACCCACGCCATGAACCTCGGCCTGGCCGCCGGCGCACTGGCAGCCATCCCTGCGGCCATCGCCGCCGGGATGGTGCTTACCCCGCGTTTTGGCAGCGTCATGCACTGGTCGGCCCTCCTCTGTTGCGCAAGTCTCGTCGTGGAAGCGGCCGCCCAACTTCTCGGGGCCGGGCATCCCACCCAGTGGCCGCTTATCCTTGCTGCAGCATCACTGATGGGCTTCGCGGTTGCGTTGCCTTCGGACGACTCATTCCCGGAGGGCGCTCACTCCGCATCGGGGTGACAGCGGCGCTCGGCTTCGCCGGTTCGATTATCGGACTCAACCTGGTGACGATGGCCGCCTTCATCGCACCACCTGCGGCCGCCGCACTCTTCGTCTGGTCATTGACGCCGGTAAACAACCAAGCCCGCAACTGGTCAAGCATCAAAGCGGTTGAGACGCCACGAAAGTCAGCTCAAACCGAATCAAGGTACGCGCAGCGACCGGACACACCGATGCCGGGAGCCCGTGACTTCTGATCGTAGGGCGTGCCGTATACCTTCGACCGGCCTAGTAGGCCAGCAGGGGAGTGACCCGGATGGCGTCCGGGGCGATGTCGAGGCGGGTGGTGAAACTGAAATCCAGCTCTTCGTCCAAGGGAAACACCGTGCCCGTGAAGAGGTCAATCTGGCTTCCGGTGACCCTGGCCTTGCCATCCAGCGGAGAAACCACCCAGCGCCCGTCGAAGGGCTCGATGCTGATCTCGGGATAGGCGCTGACGGCCCATTTGATGCTGCCGGGAACCACCCGGTTATTGGTGACGTGATAGAACGGACACTCCGGCTGGAGCCGTTGCTCTTTGCTCGCTGCCGCCGCGCAGCTGTCCAGGTATTCCCGGGTTTTGGTCCCGACGTCGGTCTTCAGCTTCTCGGCGGCAACAGTCAGCAGATTGAGCCCCACGGGCTCGTCCGGCGCAGACACGGTGGCACGGCGGGCCGGGGCGGTGAAGTGTTCACCGACCAGGGTGGCCTCATACTCGCCCGGGTAGAACACGGCAAAGGAATTCCTGCCATTGGGCATGTTCACCGGTATCCCGTTGACGGTGGCCTGGGCGGCGTTGACGACGGTGACGTCCACGGTGGGCAGCGCTGAGGGCGCGAAAGGCCAGGTGTTGAAAAACAGCCATTCCCTCCCCGTCTCCTGCAGGAGAAACTCGGTGCGTAGCGGGCTGCCCTCGATGGTGTACTCCATGGGCACCATGACCTGGTTTCCCGGGCGCTCCTCGGCGTCCCCGACTTTCACGTTGGCGATCCGTGACGTGGCGGTCTGCAGGGCCGTCCCGTCAAGCATGGCGGCATTACCTGGCGGGACTGTCGCGTGCAGCAGGCCCAGCGCCTTTCCTCCGTGGCCTTTTTGCAGGGCGCCCAGGTAGTCGCGGACGGGCTGCTGCGGGCCGGCGATGGTGCTGTTGACCAGGCCCACGGCACGAATGGCTGCGGCGACGGCAAGCATCAGGCACAACAGCCATCGGGCTGCGATCTTCACGAGCGTCTGACTCATCTCCGCCTTTCCGTGCCGTGGGTCTTGAATGTCTTTGTGTCTGTCGCTGCCGAAGGGGTGTGTCGCTGATTCTGCTGTGGATCGGCAGATGGCGGCGTATGGTTCGTGCTAGGTCATGGAGCGGGTGCGGGGGCGGTGTCCACTACCGAGGTCTTCACTGCTGTCCATGCGGTTGCCGTTCCTGGCGGGATTGCACCGTATCCATCCAGATCCACCACCCTCTCGCCGATGAACTGGCCGTTGCCCGGATCCACGATGATTTCGTGCCGGTTATTATCGCTGCGGTCCACACGCCCGATGGCGATGCCGGTTCTCCCATCCAGGGTCGCCTGACGGTCGACCAGGGTGACGCCGGGAATGAGAGCGGCCGCACGGTAGAGGGATGCTCTGAGATCCGCGGGGATCGTGCCTACCCGCAGTCGGTCGGAAATCCAGACCATCGCCCGGTCATCGGCGGATTTTCCCGCACTTGCCGTCTGGTCACGGATCGTATCGAGAAGCTTGCCCGGATCCCGCGGCAGGGCGTTGAGCTCTTCATCTGACCACGGCGCGTCTACCCGCCGCAGGTCTCCCCGTTCCGTCCGTCCTTTGGGAGTCCGGGCTTCAATTTCCTTGATCGCGGCTTCGGTGCCTTCCCCAAAGAAGGTGACTGGGCGCGATGCCTCGAAGTTCATCACCCAGTCGCCGCTCCTGTCGGAGGGAACGTAAAGCTGGCGGTCCTGGGATTCGAGCCAGTACAGCCGCCCCGCACCGCCGTCGCCCTCGTCGGCGTAAACGGCCGTGGTGTCAATTTTCAGGGACTGGCCGGGACGCAAGACCGGATCAGAGGTGTTAATCGTTTGCTGTGCCGCTCCGTTGAGGGCTTCCACGGCCTCGGCGGTGGCCGGTGCGCGCCAGAACAGGTTTACGGCGTCCGTGGCGACCAATCCTCCGGCGAGAACGACCGCAGCCGCGGCCAGGAGGACGGTGCGCCGGACAACGGGCCGTGGCGACCCGTGCGTGCCGGTCGGCCGCCGGAACGTGGGTGCCGGGCCGCTCATGGCCATCAGCTGGTTGAGCCCGCGTCGGTGCCGCGCATCGGGACGCCTCGCGATTTCCTGGAGGAGCTGGGCTCGGTTTCGTGCAAGGTCTGAAGCAGTAGGTGCCGGAGGATCCGGGATGATGCTCATGGTCTTGTCCTTTCAGTCGCTGCCGAACCGGCGGCGCACGCCGGAGCGCAGCCGGGAGAGGCGGTTGCGGAGAGTGGAGGAAGTGATGCCGAGTTGCTCCGCGGCGGAGTCGTAACTGAGGTCTGCGTGGATGCAGAGGCGGTAGATTTGCTGGTCGAGGTCACTGAGGCCCGATATGTGGGCTTCGATGGCGGCAATCAGGTGCCGGTGCAGAGCTTCGTCTTCGACGTTCCCGCCAGCCACGGCCGAATCAGTGGCCTCGTGGCGGTGGCGGTGTTCCTTGCGGAGGAGCGCTTTGCTGTGTATCCGGCAAGTTCCCATCAGCCACGGCAGCAGCGATTCGCCGCTCATAGCGATTCGATGGGAACTGTCCCAGAGGGTAATGAACGTTCCCTGGAGCACATCATCCGTCAGATGGCCGGGGACCAACGAATGCGCCAGCCAGGCCACGGGACGGCTGTGGCGGTCGTAGACCTCCGCGAACGCACCCTGATTCCGTTTGATGATCTGCTCCAGCAGGGCAGCATCAGATTGCTGTTGCCCTGCTGGAGCCCCCATCGACGCTCCCAGGCCGGTTCGCTGACCTGCCATTGACGCCTCCGTGTTGGTCTTCATAACTGCATATGTCGTTTGAGAAGCATTTCGTCTCAAATAGATTCTGGATCCCACGCTGGTTGGACGGTCCCAACTGCTATTGCAACTTCGACTCACGTTGTAATTCTCCGCGGTATTTGGCGTGTATTTGGCGGCGTTATGTGGCGCGGTCAGGTGCCGATGAGCAGGGTTTCGCGGGCCGCTTCGACGACTTCCTTGGTGATGCTGTCGAGCTGGTTGATGTCGCGGATGCGCGTGATCTGGGTGAAGAGGCGTTGGATGAGCCGGAAGTTGCCGTTGGTGATGCGGGCGACGGCGGCGATGGCTTCGGCGTCGGTGAAGTCGTGGGGGTCGACGGTCAGGCCGAGTTCCTGCCAGCGGTGCGCACGTCAAGTTTCTGAGACAGTTTCATCGTTTTATTTCGGTTACGCTGCCAGGGATTCCTGGTCGCGGATCTGGTGGGCTGTGAGGGCTG
>NZ_JBEPNP010000028.1:0-46261 GCF_040546335.1 Arthrobacter sp. UYEF20
CGAACGGTGCCTTACCGAACGGTGCCTTACCGAACGGTGCCTTACCGAACGGTGCCTTACCGAACGGTGCCTTACCGAACGGTGCCTTACCGAACAAGTGACTGAGCCAGGACCAGACCGAAGGGCGTGGCCGAATATTACGCAACACAAAGCGGCAATTTGGGAAAAACGTCCGGTTCCGTTTTAGTTGAGAGTGACCATCCCGAGCGGCCGAGAGACTTGGATCGATGAAGCCGCAGCAACCCTGGTCGCCGGAATCCGCCCTCGGACTCCGACGATAGCAAGGAAATGAGTCACGGGAACCGCCGGACTGACCACCCGGCGCAAAGGCTCTTTCCATAGGTGCTACCGCCAGGACCGATGGAGTATCCCTATGACTGCTGTCCTGTCCCCCTCCGCTCCGGAGACGTCCCCGGACGCCTCCGACGCGTCTTCCACCAGAACCTCGGCGCTGCCGGGTCCCGCTTCGGCGCTGCCGGTTTCCTTCCGCGCACTGCGGCGTACCTTCGGCACGGGCTCCGGGGCCCACACCGTCCTCAGGGACGTCGACTTCGAGGTCCGCTCCGGCGAAGTCCTGGCGATTCTCGGCACCTCGGGCTGCGGCAAATCCACCCTCCTCCGTGCGACGGCCGGACTCGACTCCCCCAGTTCCGGCAGCGTCGACATCGACGGCACCCCCGTCCAGGGCATTGACTCCCGCTGCGCCTTCGCCTTCCAGGAACCCCGCCTGCTGCCGTGGCACACCCTGCAGGCCAACATCGCGATCGGCCTGCCCAGAGGTATCAGTGCCAAGGACGGCAAGGCCAAGGTGTCCCGGCTGCTCGACCTCGTGGGCCTCAAGGACTTCGCCAAGCACCGGCCCCGCGAAGTCTCCGGGGGCATGGCCCAGCGCGCCTCACTGGCCAGGGCTCTCGCCCGCAACCCGGGGGTTCTCCTGCTCGATGAGCCGTTCGGCGCGCTCGACGCCCTGACCCGGATCAAGATGCAGGACCTGCTCCTCGATATTCACCGCGCCGAGCCCACCACGGTGCTGCTGGTGACGCACGACGTCGACGAGGCCCTCCAGCTTGCCGACCGCATCATCATCCTGGGCAAGGAACCGACGCCGGCAACTCCGGCCGACGGCGGCGCACCGGCCGCCGCGGCTCCCGGTGGGACGATCGTGCGCACCGTCGTCGTGCCCGGCGAGCGCCCACGGGACCGCGGTTCCGTGGAACTTGCCGGCATGCGGGCCTCGCTCCTGGAAAGCCTCGGCGTCGACGGCCACTAGCGGACCCCTCCACTTCCTTTTCACCCGGGCTGACGCGCAGCAGCCGTGCTGTCCGCACACTTTGCTGCAGCCCGCCATTTACCCACGATTCGCATCATTCGCCTTTTATCCTCAAAGGATTCTCATGTCATTCGCCCGCAAAGCCACCAGCCGTCCAGTCACCCGCCGCTCGGTGATGGGAGCTGCCGCAGTCACCGCCGCCCTCGTCCTCTCGGGCTGCGTCGCCGGTGAGGGTTCGGGCGGCGCCCCGGCGGCGAGCGGCGCCGTCGAGGGCGGCACCCTCAACATCGACTTCGCCACCTACAACCCGCTGAGCCTCGTCATCAAGAAGAAGGGCTGGCTGGAGGCCTCGCTCAAGGAGCAGGGCGTCACCGTCAACTGGGTGCAGTCCGCGGGCTCCAACAAGGCGAACGAGGCGCTGCGCTCGGGCGCGGTAGACGTCGGTTCCACGGCCGGATCCGCCGCGCTGCTGGCGCGTGCCAACGGCTCGCCGATCAAGACGATCGACATCTACTCCCAGCCCGAATGGGCGGCGCTCGTGGCCAAGCCCTCGTCCGGGATCACCACCGTGGCTGACCTCACGGGCAAGTCCGTGGCTGCGACGAAGGGCACCGACCCGTACTTCTTCCTGCTGCAGTCCCTCGCCGAAGCGGGCATCTCCGCCAAGGACGTCACCGTGCAGAACCTGCAGCACGCCGACGGCCGTGCCGCCCTG
This sequence comes from Arthrobacter sp. UYEF20, assembly GCF_040546335.1. NCBI lineage: Bacteria > Bacillati > Actinomycetota > Actinomycetes > Micrococcales > Micrococcaceae > Arthrobacter > Arthrobacter sp. UYEF20. The sequence goes on from NZ_JBEPNP010000028.1 coordinate 1,986, forward strand.
GAAAACGGATCCGTGGACGCCTGGTCCGGACTGGACCCGATCATGGCCGGCGCCGAGCAGAAGGGCGCCACGCTGTTCTACCGGAACCTGTCCTTCAACACCTACGGCTTCCTCAACGCCACGGAAACCTTCCTGAAGAACAAGCCGAAGCAGGCGCAGGCCGTAGTCAACGCCTACGAGAAGGCCCGTGCCTGGGCCGTGGCGAACCCGGACGAGACCGCGCAGATCCTCGCCGACGTCGCGGGCCTGGACCTCGCCGTGGCGAAGACTGTGGTGCTGGAGCGCAGCAACCTGAACGTCGACCCGGCACCGGGTGAGGCGCAGCGCAAGGTCCTCACCAAGATCGGCCCGACCTTCGTGGAAACCGGCGACGTGGCCAGCCAGAAGCAGATCGACGACGCGGTGGCCTCCCTTCTTGATGACTCGCTGGTGAAGAAGGCGGATGCTTCCGCCATCAAGGATTCCTGATGACCCACCTCGGAAATCCTTACCTCACCGGCAACAGTGTTGCGGACGGACGCGCTGCAGCCGTCCCCGCAACTCCGGCAGACGCCGCCCGGCCGGGCTCGCCCGATTCGGGACCGAGCGGCTCCCCGGCGAACGGATGGTCCCCCGCCGGGATCCTGGCCAACGGCTGGGCGCGTCTGCTCCTTGGACTGATCATTCCGGCGGCGGTGCTGGCGGCCTGGCAGCTGTCCACCGCCGCCGGGGTCTTCAGCGTGGTCCAGCTCCCGCCGCCGGCCATGGCGCTGGAGGCCGGGCTCGATCTGCTCGAGCGCGGACAGCTCGGCCAGCACATTGCCATCTCCACCCAGCGAGTCCTGATCGGTTTCGCCGCCGGCGCCGCCCTGGGTCTGCTGTTCGGGTCCTTCGTGGGCCTGTCCCGCTTCGCGGACGCCCTGCTGGCCCCGACCATCGGCGCCCTGCGCGCAGTTCCGTCGCTGGCGTGGGTGCCGCTGCTCATCCTCTGGATGAAGATCGGCGAAGACTCCAAGATCACCCTGATCCTGATCGGTGCGTTCTTCCCGGTCTTCACCACCGTCTCCCTGGCCCTGCGCCATGTGGACCGGAACCTGGTGGAAGCGGCACGGGCCTTCGGGCTCAAGGGCGTGAAGCTGCTGACCACCGTCCAGCTTCCGGCCGTGGTTCCGGCCGTCTTCTCCGGGCTCCGGCTCGCCCTGGCCCAGGCCTGGCTGTTCCTGGTGGCCGCCGAACTCATCGCCTCCTCGATGGGGCTCGGCTTCCTGCTGACCGATTCGCAGAACAACGGCCGCACGGACCGGCTCCTGCTGGCGATCGTGCTGCTCGCGGTGATCGGCAAGATCACCGACGCGCTGTTGGGTGTTGCCGAGAAATGGGCGGTGAAACGATGGGCGTAACAGTGACCGATACAGCCGTGGCTGCAGCCCCGGCCAATCACCCGGCCATCCCTGTCACCGAAGAGGAGCGTCTCTCCTTCTGGGAGTCCGCCGCCCTCCGCCTCGATTGGGAGGATGTGCCCGGGCAGGACAAGCCGTGGCACACGGCGCACCGCCTCATCCCGGCCGACGTCGAGGCCGGCACCGGCCCGGACATCACCTGGTTCGAAGGCGGCAAGCTCAACGTCGCCTACAACTGCGTGGACCGCCACGTCGACGCCGGGCGGGGCGACAAGGTGGCCCTCCACTTCGAGGGCGAACCCGGCGACCGCCGCACCATCACTTACGCGGACCTGCAGCGCGAGGTGTCCCAGGCCGCCAACGCGCTGCTGGACCTCGGCATTTCCAAGGGCGACCGCGTGGTCATCTACCTCCCGGTCATCCCCGAGACCGTGATCATCACCCTCGCCGTGGCCCGCATCGGCGCCATCCACTCACTCGTCTTCGGCGGCTTTTCCGCCGAAGCGCTCAAGTTCCGGGTGGAGGACACCGGGGCCAAACTGCTCGTCACCACCGACGGCCAGTTCCGCCGCGGCGCCACCGTGCCGGTCAAGGACAACGCGGACCACGCCGTCTCCGGCGAGAACGCCATCGAGCACGTCCTGGTGGTCAACCGCACCACCGCCCCCGAGCTGCTGGACACCGTCCCGATGACCGCCGGCCGCGACGTGTGGTGGCACCACGCCGTCGGGCCGGCCTCCGAGGTCCACACCCCCGAGGCGTTCGACGCCGAGACGCCGCTGTTCATCATGTACACCTCAGGCACCACCGGGAAGCCCAAGGGCCTGGTCCACACCTCCGGCGGCTACCTGACCCAGGCGTCCTGGAGCTACGAGCACCTCTTCAGCCATCCGGACCCGGACCTCCGGGACCAGGACGTGCACTGGTGCACCGCGGACCTCGCCTGGGTCACGGCCCACACCTATGAGCTGTACGGCCCGCTCTCCAACGGCGTCAGCCAGGTGATCTTCGAGGGCACCCCGAACACCCCGCACCCGGGCCGGCACCTCGAGATCATCGAACGCTACGGGGTCACGCAGTACTACACGGCCCCCACGCTGGTCCGGTCCCTGATGGGCTGGTTCCCCGACGGCGTCCCGGCCGGCTACGATCTCTCCTCCATCCGCCTGCTCGGCACCGTCGGCGAGGCCGTCAACCCGGAGGCGTGGCGCTGGTTCCGGAAGAACATCGGCGCCGGCACCGCCCCCGTGGTGGACACCTGGTGGCAGTCCGAAACCGGCGCCACCATCCTCTCCCCCGCGCCCACCGACACCGAGTTCAAGCCCGGCTGCGCGTCCCGGCCGCTGCCCGGCGTCGGCACCCGGATCGTGGACGACGCCGGCAACACCGTGCCGCCGGGCGTCCAGGGCTTCATCGTGGTCGACGCCCCCGGCCCCGCCATCGCGCGGACCGTGTGGGGGAACCCGCAGCGTTACTTCGATTCGTACTGGCGCAAATACGCCGAGCAGGGCTGGTTCCTCGCCGGGGACGGCGCCAAATACGACGACGACGGCGACATCTGGATCCTCGGGCGGGTGGATGACACCCTCAACGTCTCCGGGCACCTGCTCTCCACGATCGAGATCGAATCGGCCCTCGTGTCCCACCCGGACGTGGTGGAGGCCGGCGTCTGCCCCGTCGCCGACCCGAAGACCGGGCACGCGATCGTGGCGTTCGTCGTGCTCAAGCGGACCGCCGGCGCCGACGGGATCCAGGACCGGCTCAAGGCGCATGTCGCGCGGGAAATCGGGCCGATCGCGAAGCCGCGCGACGTCGTCGTCGTCCCCGATGTGCCGAAGACCCGCAGCGGCAAGATCATGCGCCGGCTGCTCACGCAGCTGTTCGAGGGCACCACGCTCGGTGACACCACCTCGCTCCAGAACGAACCATCCATCGCAGCCATCCAGGATGTCCTGCGCACCCGATTAACCACCCGGAAGTAAAGGAACACTCATGACCGAGATCAGCAACGTCGCACGCCTGTCCGAACCGCTCAAGTTCGCCTACTGGGTTCCCAATGTCTCCGGCGGCCTGGTGGTATCCACCATCGAACAGCGCACCGGCTGGGACTTCGACTACAACAAGAAGCTCGCCCGGATCGCCGAGAACTCGGGCTTCGAATATGCCCTGGCCCAGACCCGGTACGCCGCATCCTACGGCGCCGACAAGCAGCACGAGGCGACCTCGTTCAGCCTGGCGCTGCTGGCGGCCACCGAGCGGCTCAAGGTGATTGCCGCAGTCCACCCGGGCATGTGGCACCCGGGCGTGCTCGCCAAATACATCATCACCGCGGACCACATCTCCAACGGCCGCGCCGCCGTGAACATCGTCTCCGGCTGGCTCAAGAACGAGTTCACCAACTTCGGCCTCGACTGGCTCGAGCACGACGAACGCTATGTCCGCACCGAGGAGTTCATCAAGATCCTCCGCGGGCTGTGGACCGAGCAGGAGTTCAGCCAGGCCGGCAAGTACTACAACATCACCGACTTCACCCTGCAGCCGGCCCCGGTGGACGTGCCGGGCCGCGCGCACCCGGAAATCTTCTTCGGCGGCAACTCCACCGCAGCGCAGGCCACGGCCGGACGCGTGGCGGACTGGTACTTCTCCAACGGCAAGGACCTCGACGGCTTCAAGGAAAACATCGCCGGCGTCGTCGCCGCGTCCGGTGCAGCCGGGCGCGGGACTGACGGCGCACTCCCCGCTCCCAAGTTCGGCCTCAACGGCTTCGTCATCGCCCGCGATTCGGAGAAGGAGGCCCGCGACACCCTCCGGGAGATCGTCGCGAAAGCGCACAAGCCGGCAGTGCAGGGTTTCCGCGACGCGGTCCAGGAAGCCGGAGCGTCCACACAGGACGGCAAGGGCATGTGGGCGGATTCCTCCTTCGAGGACCTGATCCAGTACAACGACGGCTTCAAGACCCAGCTGATCGGCACCCCGGAGCAGATCGCCGAGCGGATCGTGGAGTACAAGAAGATCGGCGTGAACCTGATGCTGACCTGCTACCTGCACTTCCAGGAGGAGGTGGCGGCGTTCGGCCAGGACATCCTGCCGATCGTCCGCGAACTCGAAGCGGACCTGGCCCGCAAGCACGGTGCCGAGCTGGACCTCTCCAACACCCCGGTAGCAAACGCGGAGGTGGCCGCGTAATGGCTGACCGTAAGTTCGGATTCCGCACTCGCGCCCTGCACGCCGGCGGCACCCCCGACGCCGAGCACGGCGCCCGCGCCGTGCCGATCTACCAGACCACGTCCTTCGTGTTCAAGGACACCCAGGACGCCGCGAACCTCTTCGCGCTGCAGAAGTACGGCAACATCTACTCCCGGATCGGCAACCCCACGGTCGCCGCGTTCGAGGAACGCATTGCGTCCCTGGAAGGCGGCATCGGCGCGGTGGCCACGTCCTCGGGCATGGCCGCGGAGTTCATCACTTTCGCCGCGCTCACCCAGTCAGGCGACCACATCGTGGCGTCCTCCCAGCTCTACGGCGGCACCATCACCCAGCTCGATGTCACCCTGCGGCGCTTCGGCGTGGACACCACCTTCGTCCCCGGCACCGATCCGGCGGACTACGCCGCCGCTGTGCAGGAGAACACCAAGGCGATCTTCGTCGAGGTGGTGGCCAACCCGTCGTCGGAAGTCCAGGACCTGGAGGGGCTGGCAAAGGTGGCGCACGACGCCGGCATCCCCCTTGTCGTCGACGCCACCTTGAGCACGCCGTACCTCGTGCGGCCGATCGAGCACGGGGCGGACATCGTGATCCACTCCGCCACCAAGTTCCTCGGCGGGCACGGCACCACCCTGGGCGGCGTGATCGTCGAAAGCGGCCGCTTCAACTGGGGCAACGGCAAGTTCCCCACCATGACCGAACCGGTGGCCGCCTACGGGAACGTCTCCTGGTGGGGGAACTTCGGTGAGTACGGTTTCCTGACCAAACTGCGCTGCGAGCAGCTGCGTGACATCGGCCCCGCCCTGTCTCCGATGTCCGCGTTCCAGCTGCTGCAGGGCGTCGAAACCCTCCCCCAGCGCCTGGACGAGCACCTGAAGAACGCACAGGCAGTGGCGGAATGGCTCGAGGCGGACCAGCGTGTGGCCTACGTGAACTTCTCCGGCCTGCCCTCGCACCCGCACTTCGAGCGGGCCAAGAAGTACCTGCCGCTGGGTCCGGGCTCGGTCTTCTCCTTCGGCGTCAAGGGCGGACGCGCCGCGGGCCAGAAGTTCATCGAGTCCCTCCAGCTGGCCTCGCATCTGGCCAATGTGGGTGACTCGCGGACCCTCGTGATCCACCCCGGGTCCACCACCCACCAGCAACTCAGCCCCGAACAGCTCGAGTCCGCAGGTGTTCCCGAGGACCTGGTCCGGATCTCGATCGGGCTCGAAGACATCGAGGACATCCTCTGGGACCTCGACCAGGCCCTGGACGCCGCGTCTGTAGGCACGGCCGACGGTGTATCCGCGGAAGCGGCGCATCGCGCCGCCGAGGAACGAGGCGGTGAAGAGACCGGCTCGGGGTCCCCAGACGAGCTTGCGAGTCCGGGGAAAGCCGGGAACGCTAAGCCGCGTGCGGATGCACTGTCGGCCGACTCTTGCACGATCGGAGCGAACTGATGACTGTTGAAGAACGAACCTGGACCGGGCCGTCGGCGCCGGAGCGGCTGAACCTGCTGCGGCAGGCGAAGTCGATCGCAATCGTGGGTGCCTCGGACAAGCCGTCCCGGGCCAGCTACTTCGTGGCGACCTACCTGCAGTCCTCCACCCGGTACAAGGTGTATTTCGTGAACCCGGTGGTGAAGGAGATCCTGGGCCAGCCGACCTACGCGTCCCTGGCTGACCTCCCGGAGAGCCCGGACATTGTGGATGTCTTCCGGAAGCACGATGATCTACCGGGCGTCCTGGACGAGGCCATCGCCGTGGGCGCCAAGACGCTGTGGCTGCAGCTCGGATCCTGGCATGAGGACGTTGCCAGGGATGCGGCAGCCGCCGGGCTCGACGTCGTCATGGACCGCTGCGTGAAAATTGAGCATGCCCGCTTCCACGGCGGCCTGCACCTGGCCGGGTTCGACACCGGGGTCATCTCTTCCAAGCGGCAGGTGCTGGCCTAAGGGACGACGGCCTAGCCGGCTTCCTCGTCCTCTGCTGTACCGGGGGCGGGCAAGCCGTCCGCCGTCGTGTCCTCGAAATCTGCGCCCTCGGCGGGGTCTTCGGAATGGACCCGGATCTCCGACACGTCGGCGCTCGGATCACCCTCAGCCGGCGCCTCGCTATGGCGGCGTTCGAATGCCTCAGGCGTTTCGCTCATGTCGTGTCCTTTCGTGTCCCTGCCCTGGCGCCGCTCCACTGCCCGCTACCGGGAAGCCTGTAGCCGGGCCTGTCGATTTTTCCGGAACGGTACTGCTTTTCTCATGGTGGCTTGGACACGTTTCATGGTCAAGGCCTTCCTGAAGCCGGTGCGTCCTGGCCTCCGCAAGCGGGCCCGGATCCGGCACCGGACAGGGTTTCCTCGCCCGCGGGGAATCGCCTAAGGCCTGCCCGGGAGCTTCGTGGGAATTGCATCCGGGAGCGTGGGCGGCGCCGGAAGCGGGCTGACGGGGGTGCCCCTCCCATCCGGTGGGCCGGGCACCGCCGGCATACCGGGCACGCCCGGCGAAGCCGGATTGACCGGACGGCGGGGTGGGTATGGCAGGATTCCGCCACGTCCGCCGGCGGGCGGCGTGGCAGCGGGCGGCGTGGCTGCGGGCGCCGTGGCAGCAGCGGCCGGGGAGGCGGGCGGCGCCCCGGCGGACCCTGGGCCCGCCGGCGCGGCTTCCGCCGTCGGCGTCGTGCTTGCGCTGGCGGCTGCCGTTGGTACCGGAGCGGCCGGAACGTTGGAAGGTGAGGGACTGGCTGGCTTCGGAGCCAAGTCGGGTGCCGTGTCTGGGCGCTGGAGGATAACTCCCACGGTGTGGCTGACGCCCTGGCGGAAGTCCTCGCTGGAGGCAGCTACGGCGCCCGCGCCGAGGCTCATCGCACCGATGACTGCTCCGCCGACTACCGCCAGCCGGCGCTTCCGGCCACGGCGTTCCGCCAGGCTCCCGACGCCGGCAGGCAGCGTTTCGTCCCCGGAAGCACCGGCCGCCAACAGGGCTGCCAGGTCGGCCCGGGGAGCCGGGGCCTGGTCCGGGACCAGGGCGCGGAGCTGTTCGAGCGAGCCACGGAGTTCGGTGGCAGCTTCGAGGCCGGACTCGCGGAGCATCGCCTGGATGCTGTCATCCTGCTGGGGTTCGCGTGTGCCGGTCATGATGCTGCGTGGTCCTTTTCCGTGACGAGTTCGCGCAGGGCACTGAGCCCGCGCCGCTGAAGCTGTTTGATGGCCCCCGGTGTCTTGTCCATGATGCCGGCGACCTGCTCGATCGAGAGGTCCGCGACGATCCGCAGGACCAGGACCTCCCGCTGCTCCTCGTTGAGCTGTGAGAGGGTGCCGGAGATGCCGCCCAGGGAGCCCAGGGCTTCGTCCTCGGCGGAGGCGGAAAACCGCGTGTCATCCCGGGGATCGTATTCGGCCAAATACGGCGTACGCTCTGAGCGCCGCCGCTGGTCGACCAGCCTCGCGTGGGCGACGGAGAAGATGAAGGTCCGCAGACCGGCGTGACCGCCGCTGACATTGGCCAGTTTCGGCAGGACGTCCACGAAGACGTCCTGCGTGAGTGCCTCCGCGTCGTCCACGCCGCGGGCCCGGAAGTAGCCGAGGACCGCGGGCGAAATCGCGGTGTAGACAGCGCTGAAGCCTGACGGGTCGCCAGCTAAGGCTGCTGACAATTCGTCATCGCTTAGCTGTTCTGCCAAGAGGCTGTCCTTCCGTGACTGCCGGGGGTGCGGCCCCAGATAGTCTAGTGGCCGCACCCCGATGCCTCCGGTGGGAGGCGTGCGCTACCTACTTGTCGAGCTCAGGCAGCTCAACGGACGGCTGGGCAGGAACGGCAGGCACGGCCGGCACACGCTTGGCGCCCGGGACAGCGGGGACGGCCGGGACGGCCGGAACCGCGGGCTTCAGTTCGGCATTGGCGTGGGCGGCAGCCGCGGCGGCAGCACCGTGGGCGACGGCGTTGCCCTTGACGCTGGCACCGTCCTTGCCGGCCGTGACGGAGCCCTCGGCTGCGCCCTCGAGGCCCTCGACGCCCGCCTCGCCGTCAACCGAAGCGCCGGCCTTGCCGTCAGCCGAACCGTCAACCGAAGGCGCGGCCGGGACAGCGGGGGTTGCAGGAACGGCAGGAACGGCAGGAACTGCCGGCAGCTTTGGAGTTGCCGGGACGGCGGGCGTAGCGTGGGTCACGTCAGCCTGCTGGGTGCTGGACACCTGGGCTGCGTTGGCCAGTCCGATGCCGGAGAAGCCCCCGACTGCGAGGATGGCGGCGCCGACAGCAATCTTGGTGGTCTTGCTAACACTCTTCATAAGAAACGTACATCCTTTGGTTTGTTGGAAGGCCGGCCGGCGCCTGATGGGGGCAGGCGCCGGCCCGCACTTGCATTGAAAGGCCGGCCGGATCCCTGATGGGGGGCCAGGTTCCGGCGGCGCTTACAAAGGAGTAATCGCTGGGGCACCCCGAAAAGTTACGCAGCTACCCGATTTTCTTTTTTCTTTTCCGCAATGACTCCAGACAGGATTAACGACGACGGCGGCGGGCCACCTTTTCAGGTGACCCGCCGCCGTCGAGCGTCGGCTGTCAGTGAGTCAGTCAGTGTCAGTCAAGGATCAAATCGTTGATCACGATGGTCTGGTCGCGGTCCGGGCCGACGCCGATCGCCGAGAAGCGGGTGCCGGAGAGCTTCTCCAGGGCCAGCACGTAGTTCCTGGCGTTCTCCGGCAGGTCGTCCAGGGTGCGGGCGCCGGTGATGTCCTCGGTCCAGCCGTCGAAGAACTCGAAAATCGGCTTGGCGTGGTGGAACTCGGTCTGGGTCATCGGCATTTCGTCGTGCCGGACGCCGTCGACGTCGTAGGCCACGCAGACCGGGATCTGCTCGATGCCCGTGAGCACGTCGAGCTTGGTGACGAAGTAGTCCGTGAAGCCGTTGACCCGGGAGGCGTGGCGGGCCAGCACGGCGTCGTACCAGCCGCAACGGCGGGGGCGGCCGGTGTTGACGCCGAACTCGCCGCCGGTCTTCTGCAGGTACAGGCCCATCTCATCGAACAGTTCCGTGGGGAACGGCCCGGCGCCCACACGGGTGGTGTACGCCTTGATGATGCCGATGGAGCGCGTGATCCGGGTGGGGCCGATGCCGGAGCCCACCGAGGCCCCGCCCGCCGTCGGGTTCGAGGACGTCACGAAGGGGTACGTGCCGTGGTCAACGTCCAGGAACGTGGCCTGGCCGCCTTCCATCAGGACCACCTTGCCCTCGTCCAGGGCGGTGTTCAGGACAAAGGTGCTGTCGATGACCAGCGGGCGGAGCCGCTCGGCGAAGGAGAGGAAGTACTCCACGATCTCGTCCACCTCGATGTCGCGGCGGTTGTAGACCTTGACCAGCAGTTCGTTCTTCTGGCGCAGCGAGCCCTCGACCTTCTGGCGCAGGATCGAGGCGTCAAAGACGTCCTGCACCCGGATGCCCAGGCGGGCCACCTTGTCCATGTAGGCCGGGCCGATGCCGCGGCCGGTGGTGCCGATCGCGCGGCTGCCGAGGAAACGCTCGGTGACCTTGTCCAGGACCTGGTGGTAGGGCGCAACCAGGTGCGCGTTGGCGGAGATGCGCAGCTTGGAGGTGTCCGCACCGCGGGCTTCCAGGCCGTCGATCTCCTGGAACAGCGCCTCGAGGTTCACCACGCAGCCGTTGCCGATGATCGGGACCGCGTTCGGGCTCAGGATGCCGGCCGGAAGGAGCTTGAGCTCATACTTCTCACCGCCTACGACGACGGTGTGGCCGGCGTTGTTGCCGCCGTTGGGCTTGACGACGTAGTCGACGCGGTGGCCGAGCAGGTCAGTGGCCTTACCTTTGCCTTCGTCGCCCCATTGGGCGCCGACGATCACGATTGCTGGCATGGGATCCTCCCCCATTCGTTCGGGCCGAGCTGCATTTGATTCACCAGGTGGTTCCCGCAGCTCAGCGCCGTTCATGAGAATGCCCCGAATTCTGCCGCTGCTCTTTAACCAACGCCAGAGTTCCGGGGCTCTTACCACCCAAGTTTAGCCGATTACAGTGCCGGGCACTCATTCGACCATCCAAGGGGCGGGCGCGGTGGCTGCACAGTGGCGGTTAGGCCGCTGTGAACGCGAGGGCCGCCTCGGCCAGCACCGTCCACTCCTCCGCAGAGCTGGCCGGCACTTCGACCCAGTCCTTGAACGGCCGCCCCATCCCCGAGGGATCGAAGGGCCGTGCATCCGGAAGCCCGAGCGCCCGGGCATGCTCCGGCGAGTCCCGGCCCAGTTTGAACGCCATGCCGTCGCCGTTGAGGCAGGCGATGGCCTTGCGGTTGACCATCAGGGCGCGGGCACCAAAGGTCTGGCCGAGGGCGACGCCGGCACCGGCCAGGTCCGCGGCCACGCCCTCGAAGGCCTCGACGGCTGCTGGTGATGACTCTTTGTTCTTCATCACTGCATCATCCACCAGCTTCCGGGCAGGTGAGGTCCCGCAGCGACACATTGCACCCCCGACTTGCGGAACATTCCGCAGTGGAATTGAGTGAGAGTTGACCATCCCGAGCGGCCGAGGGACCTGGACCGTTGACGCCGCAGCAACCCTGAGCGGCACCCAACGGTGACCGGCCAGGGTGCTACCGCCAGGACCGATGGAAGGAAACGCCGCATGCTCCCGAACACAGACCACATCCGCGTCACCCACGCCGGCTCGCTGCCCCGCACCCCCGAGCTGATCGCCGCGAACGAGGCCAAGGAAGCGGACGGCATGACGCCCGAATTCCTGGACCTGCTGGAGACCTCGGTGGTGGACGTGGTCCAGCGCCAGAAGGACCTCGGCATCGACATCCCCAACGACGGCGAATTCGGTCACACCATGTCCAGCTCCGTGGACTACGGGGCCTGGTGGAACTACTCCTTTTCCCGCCTCGGAGGCCTGGAGCCGACCGACGTGGACCGCTGGGCCGACGCCAAAGTGCACCGCTCCAGCCCCGGGAACATCGTCCTGACGTCCTTCCCGGACCGCCGCGACCGGCAGAAGTTCGCCGAGGCGTACAGCGAGCCCTCCGCCGGAATCCTGGCGCACCGCAAGAGCGTTACCCAGCCCAAGATCGCCGGGCCCCTGACCTACACCGGGCAGGCACTCGTGGGTTCGGACATCGCCAATCTCAAGACCGGGCTGGCCGCCGCCGGACTGGCCGAGGGGTTCGTGGCGTCCCTGTCCCCCGGTTCCTGCGCCCGCGTCGCCAACGAGTACTACGCGAGCGACGAGGAGCTCCTGTACGCCTGCGCCGACGCCATGCGCGAGGAGTACAAGGCCATCATCGATGCCGGGCTCACGGTCCAGCTCGATGACCCGTCACTGGCTGAAAGCTGGGACCAGATCAACCCCGAACCAAGCCTGGCGGACTACCTCAAGTTCATCCAGCTCCGCGTCGAGGCCACAAACTGGGCCCTGCGCGACCTCCCGGCGGAGCAGATCCGGCTGCACGTCTGCTGGGGCTCCTGGCACGGACCGCACACTACCGACATTCCCTTTGCGGACATCGTCGACTCTGTCCTGCAGATCAATGCCGGCGGCTACTCCTTCGAGGCCGCGAACGTCCGGCACGAACACGAATGGCGCGTCTGGGAGGACATGACGCTTCCCGAAGGGAAGGTCATCATCCCCGGCGTGGTCTCGCACGCCACCAACGTCGTCGAACATCCGGACCTCGTAGCGGACCGGATCGTGCGTTTTGCGGAGCTCGTGGGTAGGGACAATGTGATTGCCTCCACAGATTGCGGCCTCGGCGGCCGGGTGCACCCGCAGATTGCTTTCGCCAAGCTGGAAGCCCTGGGCGAAGGCGCACGGCGCGCCACCCGGCGGCTCTGGTAGCCGACGCGAGCTGACACGGGGTCCCTGCCGGTCCCGGGACTGCACCCCGCTCGGGGCCTGCCGGGACCGGGCTGGGGCCCGCCTGACGTGGCCGCCGCCCCGGGCCTGCCCGTCATTTCGCAAGGCTTGATAGACTAGATAAGGATCGACCAGGAACCGGTCCACATCACATTTTCAAACCACACCGTATTTGGCGTGCCCGCGTACGGCCTGGCAGCGTTACCAATCCCGCAGGAGACTCAGCAATATATGACAGCCTTGGCCACCGAAAATTCCCGCGAACAGCTTCTGAGCCGTCGCTACGAAGCTAGCGTCGCGGCAGTCAACGAGCTGTGCGACACGCTGCAGGCCGCCAAAGCTGGCACCAATGTGCCCTACGTGGACCCGATCCACGACGTCGACGAGTGCCGCATCATCAGCCTCTTCTCCAACATCGGGACCGAGGACGAGTCCGGCTTCATCACCGCCGGCGACGAAGAAGCGGCCACCCGGATGCTCGGCGTCCAGTGGAAGCTGGGCCTTCGCCCGGAGTACGTCATGCCGTGGAACGTTCACCCCTGGCACATCGCCGGCGAGCCCAACGGCAAGTTCACGCCGGACCAGATCTCCGCCGGGCTCAAGCCCCTGCTGAAGTTCCTGGCCCTCGTTCCCCGCGCCTCCGTCATCGTTGCCCACGGCACCGAGGCGAACCGCCTGGCCAACCTGCTGCTCAAGACCGAGGTGCCCATGATCTGGCGCCGCGGCCTCAAGACCTACAAGGTCCGCTCGCTCAGCGGCCGCGCGTTCGCCGGCACCCCGGCCCGCCAGGAGCAGTACCTTGAGGAAATGCACACCGTCTACCAGGACGCCATGGCCCGCACCGGTCTGGCCAAGGCCAGCTAGTTTCTTTCCCAAACGACGACGGCGGGCGCTCACCGAAAGGTGGGCGCCCGCCGTCGTCGTTAATGCGGTTATTTTGCTTCGATCGCTGCCTTGGCGGTGGGATCGGAGTCCTTGAGGAACTTCTCGATCCGCTCCGGTTCCTCGGCTTCGCCGATCGCCGCGGAGGCGCGGCCCAGCGAGTACAGGGCGCGCAGGAAACCGCGGTTGGGCTCGTGCTCCCACGGGATGGGCCCGACGCCGCGCCAGCCGTTACGCCGCAGCGAATCGAGGCCGCGGTGGTAGCCGACGCGGGAGTAGGCGTAGGAATCGATGGTCCGGCCCTCGTCCCAGGCCTCCTCGGCCAGCACGGCCCAGAGCAGCGAGGACGTCGGGTGCTTCTCCACCAGGTCCAGCGCTTCCGCGCCCGCGTCCAGCGCCGCGTAGACCTCGGTCTCGGCAGGCAGGAGCGTGGGCTCGGGACCCATCAGGTTCTTGCGGAACTCGTCGGACACTACTTGAGCGTCTTGCCGGTGGAGCCAAGCTGCTGGGTGGCCTCGACGACGCGGGCAGCGAGGCCTGCTTCGGCGGACGTGCCCCAGACGCGGGGATCGTAGAGCTTCTTGCTGCCCACCTCGCCGTCGACCTTGAGCACGCCGTCGTAGTTGCGCAGCATGTGGTCCACCACCGGGCGCGTGTAGGCGTACTGGGTGTCCGTGTCGATGTTCATCTTGATGACGCCGTAGGAGACCGCGTCGGCGATTTCTTTCTCTGAGGAGCCGGAGCCGCCGTGGAAGACGAGGTCGAACGGGTTGGCCTTGCCGATCTTGGCCCCCACCTGCTCCTGGATGTCCTTGAGGATTTCCGGGCGGAGCTTGACGCCGCCGGGCTTGTAGACGCCGTGCACGTTGCCGAAGGTCAGCGCGGTGATGTAGCGGCCGTTTTCGCCGGTGCCGAGCGCGTCGATGGTGGCGAGGGCGTCCTCGACCGTGGTGTAGAGCTTGTCGTTGATGGCGTTCTCGACGCCGTCCTCCTCGCCGCCAACGGTGCCGATCTCGACCTCGAGGATCATCTTGGCGGCCGCGGTGCGCTCGAGCAGTTCACGGGCGATGCGCAGGTTTTCCTGCAGGGTCTCGGCTGAACCGTCCCACATGTGCGAGCTGAACAGCGGGTTGCGGCCGGCCTTCACCTCGGCCTCGGACGCGGCGAGCAGCGGCAGCACGAAGCCGTCGAGCTTGTCTTTCGGGCAGTGGTCCGTGTGCAGGGCGATGTTGACGCCGTAGTTCTTGGCGACTTCGCGGGCGAACGCGGCGAAGCCCAGCGAACCGGCCACCATGTCCTTGGTGGAGGCGCCGGACCAGTACGCCGCGCCGCCGGTGGAGACCTGGACGATGCCGTCGGACTCCGCCTCGGCGAATCCGCGGAGGGCCGCATTCAGGGTCTGGGAGGAGGTGACGTTGACAGCCGGGAACGCGAAGCCGCTGGCCTTGGCGCGGTCGATCATCTCGGAGTAGATCTCTGGGGTTGCAATGGGCATGCTGACTCCTAAAGTGAATGTCGTCTGCGGGCTGGGTTGGCCCTGGAGTGAACCTCGTCGGCTACGAACCATCCTAGCCATTCCTGCGCCGGGGCCGTGTTTCGGGTCACGCGGGCCGGTAACACTTAAGCTCACGGCGCCCACCGAGGTGGCAGTTCGCGGCAGTGTTGCCGCGCCGGCACTGCTGCGAAGTGTCATCTCGCGCGCCAGCCTCGGCTTTCCAGCGCGGCCCGAACTTTACGCACGACGGCTGGCCGGTCGCCGGCGAGGTCGTCTTTGGACACGCGCACCTCAAGCCAGCCGTACTCTGCTGTCACTGATTCGCGGCGGATGTCCCTGAGGTACTGCTCTGGACCGCCATGGCCGGCTCCGTCGTACTGGATCGAGATGCGCCACTCCAGATAGGCCGCATCAGGCCACAGGACCGGGGCACCATGCACGCCCCACAGCACATGGTTCAGCTCCGGCTCTGGCAGGCCTGCCCGCACCAACGCCAGGCGCATCGACGTTTCGGGCTGGGAGTCGGCGCCCACGCGGATCAGCTCCAACGCAGCCCTGGCCAACCTGGCTCCCCTGACTCCGGGATGCTTCGAAACCATGGCGCGCAGATCCTCCACCGTGCACAGCGGTTCACGTGGCGCGGGGAACTCGGGGCCGTGGGAGCAGACCAGGGAGTCTCCCGCTATGACAAGCTCATCCACGCCGGCCATTGATGCCAAGTCCAGCCACGTCCGGGCAGGCGAGGTGAGCCGGACGCCGTCGTACTCCACGAGCTCGCCGGGAAGGAAGGTCAACAGGTGACCCACCACGTTGACCCTGCGGGGCATGCTGAATCCCGGCCGACGGGACAGGTGGATGCGCCAGTCATCCTCAAGCCTCCATGAAAGGGCCGCCCGCCAGACACGGGCGGCGGAAACGTGGGTCAGCGCCGATGAGTCGTCCAGCTCTGTGTACGCCCGCAAAGCCGCACCATTTTTGGCCTCTGAGCCCAGGTCAACTCGGACGCCGCGGGAAACGGTGGAAAGGTCCTTGGCCACTGTGCGCGTCCTGCTGACGCCGGCCTTGTCGGACATACGAAGCGAGAACGATCCGGCCGTCAAGTGTTCAGGAAGGGGAGCCCTGTGCATCCCCAAATTCTTCCCGATCCGGACGCGCCGTGGAGAGTTATCCACAGGCAGGCGTCCCGCCCCGCGCCGAGATGGCATATCACGGCAGTGTAGGCGCGCAACACTGCCGTGAAATGCCATCTCGGTGCGCGCGTCAGCCCGGCAGCTGGTTGAAAACGTGCCGGCGGATCCAGGCGTGCATCGCGATGGCCGCGGCGGAGGCGGCGTTCATGGACCGGGTGGAGCCGAACTGCTCGATGGACAGGGTGTCCAGGGCGGCCTCATGGACCTCGGGCGTCAGCCCGGGCCCCTCCTGGCCGAACACCAGCACGCAGTCCTTGGGCAATTCGTAGGTCTCCAGCGGCACCGAGTCCGGGAAGATGTCGATCCCGATGATCGCGAGCCCTTCGCCCTGGGCCCAGGCGACGAAGTCGTCCACCGTGGGGTGGTGGCGGACGTGCTGGTAGCGGTCGGTGACCATGGCCCCGCGGCGGTTCCACCGGCGTCGCCCGATGATGTGGACCTCTTTGGCGAGGAAGGCGTTGGCGGTGCGGACCACGGTGCCGATGTTGAGGTCGTGCTGCCAGTTCTCGATCGCGATGTGGAAGTTGTGCCGCCGGGAGTCGAGGTCCGCCACGATCGCCTCGTGCTTCCAGTAGCGGTATTTGTCGACGACGTTGCGGCGGTCACCATCCGCCAGGAGGTCCGGATCCCAGTGCCCGCCGGGCGGCAACTCCCCTTCCCAGGGGCCGACGCCGACTTCCGCCTTGGTCTCTGCCCCCGCCTCTGGCTCGCCCGCATTCCCGGCCCCTTCATTCTCGGCCCCTTTGCCGGCCGGCGGGATGGCGGGGGCTTCGCTGGGGGTCTCGGGTTCAGTCACGACTCAACCTTAGACTTAGGACACAGGAAGCGGCACACTTACAGCGGAGGACACCATGGCGGACCAGCGCAAAGCCCAGCGGACAGATGCAGACCAAGTACGGTCCTCGTCGTCGGTGTACCGCAGCGGCCAGGACATCGAATGCTGGCTGACCGACATGGACGGCGTGCTGGTGCACGAAAACCAGCCCATCCCCGGCGCCGCGGACCTCATCCAGCGCTGGGTGGACACCTCCCGGCGCTTCCTCGTCCTGACCAACAACTCCATCTACACGCCCCGGGACCTCGCCGCCCGGCTCAAGAGCTCCGGCCTGGAAATCCCCGAGGAGAACATCTGGACCTCGGCGCTGGCCACGGCGCAGTTCCTCAAGGACCAGGTGCATGGCTCGGAATCCGGCAACCGGGCCTACACCATCGGCGAAGCAGGGCTCACGACGGCGCTGCACGAGGCCGGCTTCATCCTCACCGACCAGGACCCGGACTTTGTGGTGCTCGGCGAGACCCGCACCTACTCCTTCGAAGCGATCACGATGGCCATCCGCCTGATCCTGGGCGGCGCGCGGTTCATCGCCACCAACCCGGACGCCACCGGGCCGTCGAAGGACGGGCCGATGCCGGCCACGGGGGCGATCGCCGCGCTCATCACCAAGGCGACCGGCCGCGAGCCCTACATTGTCGGCAAGCCGAATCCGATGATGTTCCGCTCGGCGATGAACCAGATCGATGCGCACTCCGAGACCACGGCGATGATCGGTGACCGCATGGACACGGACATCATCGCCGGCATGGAAGCGGGGCTGCATACGGTGCTGGTGCTCAGCGGCATCACGCACCGGGACGACATCGCCTCTTACCCGTTCCGGCCCAACCAGATCCTGAACTCGGTGGCGGACCTGAAGAACCAGATCTGATCCGCAGGAACATCACTAGAACGCGGTTTTCCTGCCTCCACCGGAGGGCAGCGGGAACAGTTCATCCTGCAGTTCCTCGATGATCGGGCGGTAGACGAACGGGTTCCAGCCCGGGCTGGCGTGCGCCGGGCGGGCGCCGTCGGTGCGCAGCTCGTCGGAGACCATATTTGCCTTAAAGGTCAGCATCCAGGCATCCCGCGCAGTGTCATAGTCCACGGTGCGGTCCCGCGGGTTGCCGATGAACGCCATCCGCGTGCCGTCGAGCTTCCCGGCGAAGCGGCCGGCGTCAAAGTGATAAATGTAGGCGGACTCCGACTGGACCAGCACGCTGGAGGGGGCGATCGGCGAGAGCTGCTCCAGGGACTGGTCCAGGACCTGGCCCCAGCTGCGCTCGTCCTTGTGGAGCATCCGTTCACCGAGTTCATAGCCGCCGCGCAGCACCGAGGGAAAGCGGAATCCGGACTCATAGAGGAACACCACCCCGTCGAACCAGCTCTGGTCCAGCACGTCGTATCTGCTGTTGGGGCTGGAATCGAGCAGAATGAACGCCACTTCGAATCCGTGCAGCTCGCGGAGCCGGGCCGCGACCTGCGTCGCCACCATGCCGCCGAAGCTGTGGCCATAGAAATACAGGGTGGTGAGCTTCCGGGCGCGCACGTGCTCGATCACGGCGATCACGATCTGGTCGATGTCCAGGCCCAGATTGGAATACCCGACGGCGGCCAGCTGACCCCGCTTGGTCAGGGCGCCGCGCAGGGCGTTGAGGATCCACTGGGCTTCCTCCCAGCTGGTCTTGTAGCCGGGAAACAGGATCCAGCTGGCCGTGGGGAAATACATTTCGGCGGTGTCGTCCGGCACAGTGAGGATCTTGTTCACCCGGCGGGCGGCCTGGACCCGCCGGGTGAGCAGCATGTCCGCAGCCAGGAGCGAGGCGGAGCCCGTGCCAAGGAGGAAATTCCGGCGCGAAAACCGCTTCAGTTCTGCGGCGTGCCGGAGTATGCGGGCCTCGGCGGAACCGGGACCGCGCCCACTGTTTTCTTCCGTCTCACGCGGCACACCCCTACCGTATCCACTGCTGAACACGGATCAGAAACGCGGCCGGATAACAGCTCAGCCACAGTCTCCGGGCGGAATCCGGCCCAGTAGTACAAGGCCGGCGAGGGCCGCCAGCGTTGAGGCACATCAGCGGGGCACGCGAGGCGGCTGCGCGGCGAGCGGTAGGTGGCCCTCAAGGCTTGGGGGCCGGTCCGAGACAGTACTGGCCCAGAGCCGTGAGCCTCAGTGCTTGCAGCCCGTCATAGCGGCTGAGGCGCGGCAGCCAATCGGCGCCCCAGTGGTCGCGGAAATCGGTGCGTGCGCCGTCCGGATCGATGTAGCGGACATCGATCAGTCCCAGCGTGGCGGCATACTCAAAAAGCACCGCAAGAACATACCGTCCCTCGAGCAGTTCCCACTTGTGCGCACCGTCATAGCCGAAGCTGCCGTACTGCGGGTCCTCCACGTAGAGTTTCCAGCGCCCGCGTTCACTCCGGTGGACGGTAGGCTCCATACCCGCTTTCTGCATCCGGGCAAAGAGTTCATCGACCTCAACCCACTCACCGGCAGGCAGCAGGCGCAGGCTGTCGGCGGCGGTTGCACGCCGCCGTCCGGCCGCGCTGAGTACATTGGTGGACCGCTGTCCCTTCACCGCCTCGACACGGCTGAACTCGTCGATGACACCGTTTTTGATCCACCGCCGCCACAGCAGCCTCAGCACCTCTGCCGGCTCTTTCCGCAGCGCCGTACGCCCCCGCGGGGTCAGCTGCAGCCGGCTGCCGTCCGCAAGACCACCGGCCTGGATCAGCAAAGGCCAGGCGAGGCTCGCAATGGCCTCGTGGTCATAGAAGTCGCCGTTCGGAAGCGCTTCCGCCAGCAGCTTGACGGTCGCCGCAGAGGGCCGCCGCGTCTTCGCGCTGCACCGGAGCGCGCCGCCTTCAGCCAGCGCAAGCACGGCGGCGAGCTGCTCCGTGGCCCTCGTCTCGGTCAGGGCTTCGCTTGTTGCCGTGCCGGCGGCATGTGGCTTGCCGTTGCTCGATTTAGGTAAATGCGTCACTCGTTCTCTCCTTCGGACCTCGCGGCCGGGGCAGCGTCGAAGTGCCGGCCGTCAGCGCAGTGCGGCCAGCGCGGGCGGGGGTTCTTCGTGGACGTCGATGCCGAAGCTGTCCTCGAACGCCTCGGCGATGCACCTCACCAGGGCCGGCAGCACCCGGTAGTGCGTGTCCACCTGGATCAGCCCAAGCGCGGCCAGCTCCTCAATCCGTCCGTGGACCGTCTCGGAGACGACGGCGGCCATGGCTTTGTCCTCCGCCGGTGCACGGTCTGCGGCAGTCATCACCAGCTTCACCGCTGGAGGATCCGCCGTTGTAGCCGCCGCCAGGACCCCCACCTGCAGGACGGCCGCCTCCGCGCCCCACGGGTGATCTAGGAGGTCACCCATCACGGCCTGCCGCAGGAACTCGCTGGTGAAGTATTCCAGCTCCTCGAGCCCGGCGGCACCAGTCCCGGCCAGGATGTCCGCGGCATCGGGGGAAACAGCGGCTCGGGTCGACGAGATGGTGATCAGTTCCGCAGCCTCAAGTGTGGCCCAGACCCGGCGCAGGAGCGGCACGTCCAGCATGGACCGCACCTCGGGAACTGCCGTTGCCGGATCCTCCAGGCCGGGCAGCATGATGTTGTACTTCTTGGCCTTCGCCGATCCCCGGGCGGCTACACCCACGCAGGCGGCCGCCGCCTCAATATCCTTCAGCCGCAGCACAGCGGTGGACGTGACCTCCTTCCCCTCGCCAAGCCACCGCAGCAGCGCGCGGGCGTGCAGGATCAGCGGCAGCGAGTTGAGGACCGCCGTCGCCTCGGCGTCGTCGAGCGCGGGGACGTGGATCACCGGAAGGGCCTCCGAGGTCGGGTCCCGGTCGCCCATGCTGAATAGTGCATTGACATCAGCGAGTTCTTCTGCGCTGCCGGTCCAGCGGCCTGTTTCGGCCAGGAACCCGATGAAGACGTAGCAGCAATCGATGGTGAATACCGCGTCCTGCTCGTCCATTTCTTCAGGGATCAGCTCTTCCAGCACGTCATCGAGTGCGTCCGCCTCAAACGCGGTCACCGCCTGCGAGCCGGTCACTTCGCAGTACCGGCCGGCAACATCCCTGATAACTTCCAGGCATTCAAGGGCGGAGGTACCTGCGCCGGGCGAGCCGTCGTCGAACCAGCGGACAAAATCCGGGGTCAGCACATCCACTGCGTTTGCCGCGCGGGCCTTGGCCAGCGACGCAGCAGCCGGAACGCCACGGCTTCCGGTCGCGGAATTCCGGCCCGCTTTTCTCCCCGATTTCTTGCTAGCCATACGTATCCACCCTCTTCGCCCGATGTGCCAGTTGCCATAAATACAGTACGTGCCAGCATTGCGTCCTTCAATCGAGAATCCGTAGAGTCTTGTGCCTTTGTCCCGCGGAACTGAGCGGACCATCAGAGGAGCTTCCACCATTTCGCCAGAACGGAAGATCCTGGCCGAAGGCATCGACGTCGACCCTTCCGCCCCGCCGGGGCTCATGATCACCGAGCGCAAAACACCTGCGACGCAGGGTGTCAGCTACTACCGCACGGCCAGCGCGGGCTCGCGGATTCCTCGGCCGACGTCAATGAGCTGCCCTGCTTCCGATCTCCCCACCGGCTGCCTGCGCCGTTGGCCCTTGCTGGCGTGGCGGCCTTGGTGGCCGTCCCGCTGGGTGTTTGGTGACAGCAAGGACTCGGCTTCAGCGCTTATTGGCATGGCGGCAAAATCCTCCAGCAGGCGGGCCCGGCGGCGTCGGACCTCTACGGATCCTCCGTTGCCTGGGCCGGCGGACCGCTGGCCGTAGCAGCACCGGTCAAACTCAAGCCGGGCTGTGCCGACGCCCCCAAACATGCACGCCGACACAGCCCCGTCTTTTCCTGCGGGAGCCTTCAACAGATCCGAGACAATGGTAGATGATCAGTGTCAATAAAACAATACGGCCGTCCGGTTTATTGGATGCAGCCTGATGGCGTGGCTTTCCTGTTTCCAGAGCCTATTTCTGGGCCAAGGGAACGCGCCAGGAACTCACCGCTTTCCGCACCCGCCGCTACGCCGGTGACGCAGCCTAACCTTGCCATGGGCCAGGACATCCGGTGGAAACCAGTCCGGAGAGGGCCTGCGGGTCCTCGTGAAAATCTTCATGCATGATCCCGGGCAGCAGGATGGCCCACATCTCTTCAATCCGCTGCATGACATCAGCGCGCCCGGTCAGGACGCCGGAGACCATCTGAACCCCGGTGAACGATGCAACAAGGTATCTGGCGAATGCCGCCGAGTCGACGGAGGATCGCACCTGCTTTTCTCTCTTGGCCCGATCAGTCAACTGCTCCATGACGGTGATCCAGTCCTCGTAGGGACCTTGCACCGGCCGGCCAAATGCGGTCGCTTCCAGCGTGAGACGGATGCCCGCCCTGACGACAGGTTCGTGCACTAACTTGAGGCCGAATGCGCGGCACATGAGGATCATAGTTGGCAGGGCCGGCCGGTTCTCGGCGAGGAGAATTTCGCTCCCTGCCACCACGATCCGGTGCTGCTCCTCGATGACCGATCTGGCCAGGTCTTCCTTGGAGTGGAAGTGAAAGTACAGCGCCCCCTTGGTCACCTTGGCCGCATCGGACACCTGGGTCAGGCTGGCGCTGCCGTAGCCGTGCTCCTCGAAAACCGCGGCAGCCCCGAAAATTATCGCCTCACGGGTGGCCTTTGCGCGATCCTGAAGGACCATAAACGTACCTCAACTCAACTATTCGGCGTGCTGCGCGTACCCTCACCCATTCGCCGCCCGCAGCAAGCCGGCTTCATCGTTTCGATCCTAGCAAGACGGTCAACCGGTCTGATTCGCGGGCATTACCCAAGACTCCATAGGATGCGAGGGAAGAGCGGCACGCCAAGCTCCTTTTCCAGTCCGGCGATGGTCTGGGAAAGGGAGGGCTGGGCGATGAGGAGATGCTCGGCCGCGCGATTGAATCCGTCGTGGTCAACGACGGCCAGAAAATACTTCAGCTTTCGCGTGTCCACGCCAGCTCCTTCAGCGGCTCGGGCTGCGGTCTACGCGAGGCCAAGTTCGTCCTTGCCGAAGGCGAACAGGTAGGGAACGCCGGCCTCGGCTTCGATCTTTTCCTTGGCTCCGGTCGCGCGGTCCACGATCACTGCGACGGCAACCACGTTGCCGCCGGCCTTGCGGACGCCCTCGACGGCGGTCAGCGCGGAACCGCCCGTTGTGGAGGTGTCCTCCAGGACCAGCACCTTGCGGCCGTCGACGGAGGGGCCCTCCACCTGGCGGCCCATGCCGTAGGACTTCTGCGCCTTGCGGACGACGAAGGCATCCACGGGGCGTCCGGCGTCGGCGGCGGCGTGCATCACGGCGGTACCGACGGGGTCCGCCCCCATGGTGAGGCCGCCGGCGCACTCAAAGTCGATCCCGGCGTCGGCCAGCAGCGAGAGCATGACCTGCCCCACCAGCTTCGACGCCTCGTGGTGCAGGGTGATGCGGCGCAGGTCGATGTAGTAGTCCGCCTCGGCGCCGCTGGAGAGGATGACCTTGCCGCGGACCACGGCCAGTTCCTTAATGAGTTCCAGCAGGCGGGCGCGGGCAGCGGCAGTGTCAGAGGCAGAGTCAGGGGTGGCAGTCATGGCTCCCAGTTTAGTGCTCAGCGGGGTCCGGTTTCCCAGCCGGGCGCCAGTGCTACGTCGGCGTCCGTTGGGCGCGGCGGGCAAACGCGGGAGCATGCTCGGGCCGCGGTCCGAACGCGATGAACCGGGGCATGATGCGCCGGACCGCCGGGACGCGCCGGCCCACATACAGCACGGCCGGAGGCAGCCGTGACTTCTTACCGGTCATGATGGGTGCGAAGACCGTGCGGTGCATCAAGCGCTGGACGGTCTGCACGACAACGGTGGGCATGCGCCGCCGTCGTTCGACTTTCACCAGATCCTCAACGGTCACCCGGCCGCGGAGGAGCGCGGGGGCGAGGCACTCCGCGGCGGCCACGGCGTCCTGGACGGCGAGGTTGATCCCGACCCCGCCCGCCGGGGACATGGCGTGGGCGGCGTCGCCTATGCAGAGCAGGCCGTTGATGTGCCATGAACGGAGCCGGTCCATGCGGACGTCCAGCCAGTGCAGGTCCTCGAGCGACGCGATGGCGTCCACGCGGTCGGCGAGGTCCGGGCGGAGTGCCGCGATCCGCCGTCGGAAGCCCTCGAGGCCTTCGGCACGGATCCGGACGTCCGTGCCCTTCGGCGCGAGATAGCCCATCTGGTAGTAGTCGTTGCGGAGCAGGGCCACGAGGGCCTCGCCCCGGCCGAACGCCGGGACGATCCCTGCTACCGCTCCGTGCTCGGAGGCATGGCGGGGCAGCCGGAACCACCAGGCGTCGAACGGCACGGGGAACTCCTTCGGGGCGAGCCCGGCCGCGCTGCGGAGCGTGGAGTGCCGCCCGTCCGTGGCGATGACCAGGTCCGCCAGGAGTTCGTCCTCGGCGCCGTCGGGGGTCCGGACGCGGATTCCCCGGACGCGTCCGCCGTTGCGTACCAGTCCCGTGGCGGCGTGGCTCATGAGCAGGGTGAACCCCGGTTCCCTGGCGGCGGCGTCGGCAAGGAAGTTCAGGAAGTCCCATTGCGGCATCATGGCGACGTAATTGTAGGGGGCAGGCAGGGCGTCAAAGTCGCCCATGGTCACGGGCGGTCCGCCCGGCACCGGGAAGGCCACGTTGCTGAGGCGGCTCTGCGGCAGCCGGCGGAATTCGGCCCCCAGACCGAGCTCGTCGATCAGGCGGATGGTGGAGGGGTGCACGGTGTCGCCGCGGAAGTCCCGCAGGAAATCGGAGTGCTTCTCCAGCACTGTCACCTTCACCCCGGCCCGTGCCAGCAGCAGGCCGAGCATCATGCCGGCGGGACCGCCGCCCACCACAGCGCATCCGGTAGTTTCCATGGCCCCACGGTACGCCTGCGCGGGCAGGCGCGGGAGTGGTCTGTGCGCGACGTCAGTTAGACGGAGGGAAGGAGGCGGCCGCTGGAGCCGCGCAGCACGAGCTCCGTTTCCACCCGCAGGAGGGCTGTCGGATGTTCGATGCCCTGCAGGGCGTCCAGGAGCAGGCTTGCCGCTTCCGTGCCGCACTCCGTCATCGGCGATCGCACGGTGGTCAGCGGCGGAGTGGTGAAGTCTGCCCCGAAAATATCGTCGAAGCCGACAATGCTGATCCGGTCCGGCACCACGACGGCGGCGGCCTGAAGCTCCTGCATGAGGCCGATGGCCAGGAGGTCGTTGTAGGTCAGGACAGCCGTGGCTCCGCTGGCCAGGACGCCGCGGGCCACCTCCCGGCCACCGGAAACCGTCGGCCGGGAGGATTCAAGCCGCACGGCCTCCAGCCGGGACCATTCGCACGCGGTCTGCACGCCTTCCCAGCGGCGGCGTGACATCCACGACTCCGGCGGGCCGGCCACGTAGGCGATCCTGCGGTGGCCGTTGGCGGCGAGGCTGCGGATGGCTTCGGCGATTCCTGTGTTGACGTCTGGCACCACGCACGGCACGCCTTCCACCTCGCGGTTGATGACCACCACGGGCTTGCCCTTGGCGAGTGCACGGATATTCTCGTCATCCATGCGGGGGCTGGCCAGGATGAGCCCGTCCACGGTCGTCATCATGCGCCGGGCCGCGGTCAGCTCGGTTTCGGGCGACTCTGAGGATTCAGCGAGCATCAGCGTGTAGTCCCGCGCTGTGACCGTTGATTCGGCACCCCGGATGACGCCGAAAAAGGTCGGGTTGGTGATGTCGGCGACGATCAGGCCAAGGGTGCTGGTCCGCCCGGTGGGCAGGGCGCGGGCAAAGGGGTTGACGTGATAGTTGAGCTCGGAGGCGGCATTCTCGATCAGCTTCTGTGTCTTGACGCTGACCCGGCCCGGTTTGCTGAGCGCCCTGGAGACCGTGGACGGATTGACTCCGGCAACCCTGGCGACGTCGTAAATGGTGGCGCTGGACTTACCGCGCCGGCCATTCCTGCTGACCGGCCCCGTTGATGCGGCAGCTTCCGGATTCTTAGGTTCAGTCACCGCCCCATCCTAGCGATGAAACCCACCCAACTAGCTGGCAGTTGATGCCGTTTTGAGGGTTCAAAACGGCAACAACTGCGGGCCAGTTGGGCCGGGAGGCCGCCGCGGCGAAGATGCCACTGGTCACCGTCAACCGCGACGTCCCCGGAGTGCCTGCCGTCATCATCGACGACATCTTCGGCGCCGATTTCTGCAACCCGCCGCTGACCACCATGTCGTCACCGATCGAGCAGGCCGGCCGTGTGGCGGTGTCCATGCTGCTGGCCCAGTTGAACCCGCTCAGCGGAGCCGGCAGCCGCAGCCGCTCGGTGATGCCCACCCATCTGACGGTGCGCGGCTCCACCGGGGCTGTGCCGCAGGCTTTGTGATGGCGGGCGTGGTTTTCGCTGCGCAACCCCGCGGGCGCTGCGAAAAATACCCTGCGCTACGGGTATTCGCGTAGCGCAAGGTATTTTGCGCAGCGCCAATCAGAGCGACACAGTTGAGTCCGATTGACACCGCTGGCTAGGCTTTGAGTCATGCGTGAACTCCAGGCGAAGATCATTGAAGAATTGGGCGTGCAGCCCCGGATCGACCCCGCCGAGGAGGTGCGCAAACGCGTCACGTTCCTGAAGGAATACCTGACGGCGACCCACACCAAGGGTTTCGTGCTGGGCATCTCGGGCGGCCTCGATTCATCCCTTGCCGGCCGCCTTGCCCAACTGGCGGTCGAGGAACTGGAAGCCGAGGGAACGGACGCGAACTTCGTGGCCGTCCGGCTTCCCTACGGTGTGCAGCACGACGAACAGGATGCCCAGGCCGCCCTGGACTTCATCGGCGCGGAAACGGAATGGGTGTTCAATGTCGCGCCCGCCGTGGACGGCTTCGAGCAGGAGTTCGAGAAGACCACGGGCGAGCAGGTTTCCGACTTCACCAAGGGCAATATGAAGGCCCGCTCCCGCATGATTGCGCAGTACGCGCTCGCCGGGGAACACAACTACCTGGTGATCGGCACGGACCACGGCGCCGAGTCCGTGACCGGGTTCTTCACCAAGTTCGGCGACGGCGGCGTCGACGTGCTGCCGCTGTTCGGGCTCAACAAGCGCCAGAACCGTGCCCTGCTCGCCGAGCTCGGTGCCCCGGCGCGGATCTGGGACAAGGTACCCACCGCCGACCTGCTCGACGGCAAGCCCGGCCGCACCGACGAGGACGAGCTCGGGCTGAAGTACGACGAGATCGACGACTACCTTGAGGGCCGCGACGTCCCGGCCGAGGTGGCCGAACGGATCGAACAAAAATATCTCCGGACCCGGCACAAGCGCACCGTCCCGGTCACCCTCAGCGACACCTGGTGGAAGCAGTAGGGGCCCAATGGGGCGCCATCGCGGGGCACTTTGAGCCGTGATGCTGTGGTCCACCCGCACGTGGGCGGCGTGTCCGTGTCAAAGTGCCCCGCGACGGCATACGGGACACGGCATACGGGACGTGATCAGTCCCGGACTTCCACTGTGCCCACCATGCCCATGAAGTCGTGCAGGGCGCAGATGTAGTCGAAGTCCCCCGCTTTCTTGAAGGTCACGGTGTAAGTGGTTTTCAGCGGCATGAGCCCGGAGCTGAGGTCCCCGCCGGTGAAGTTGGTGGGATCGCCGAGCGATGCGAACGGATCGGCCGGCTCCGTGCCGAACGTGACGGTGTGCGGGGCACCCATGCCGTTATTCACGAACGTCACGCTCTCACCGACGTGGATCTTGATCTCCTGGTGCACAAACCGCATCACCATGGCGGTTCCGTTGTCCGTGCCGGCGATCACCGTATTGGCGGCCGTGTTCTGGTCCACATGCTCGCGGGCAGCCTCCCATTGCTTTTCGCCGTCGCGCAGGATCTTCCGCTCCTGCTTGTGGGCCTGGTGGTCATATTCGGACTGGCTGTAGGGGTACTCGGTTCCGGCCTCCCGGACGTGGACGGTCCCCTTCATGGCCATCCCGTGCACCAGGCAGTAGTAGGTGAATTCACCCGTGGCCGGGAATTTCAGCGAGTATTCCTTGGTCTGGTCAAAGCCGCTGTTTGACACATTCGTCATGACGCCGGAGTTGTAATAGGACTGCCCGTCATAGCTCTTTCCGCCCTGCTGATGGATGTTCGCGTCCAGCGCCGGGTCGAAAGGCTGGGTGGACTCCAGGGACTGACCGGCCGCCAGGAACGTGACCGTATGGATTTCCGCCGAGTTCGCCTTCCAGGTGATTTTGTCACCCGCATTGATGAAGACATTCTCGGGCAGGAACGCCATTCCCTGGATCGCCTGGTCGGAGGATTCGGAACCGACCTGCACAGTCCAGGTGCGGGCTGACCTACCGCCGTCGGCGACGGCGGCGCCGCTGAGGGCCACCGTCATCAACACGGCAGCAAGGGAGGCGACAAAAACGCGCAACAGACGTTGCATAGACAAGAGTTCTGGATGAGGAGCCACGGGACTCACTCCTTTGACGCTGGGCTAACGGCCGGCTACCGGCCTGGTATTTTTCACGGAAGCCGTCGACCACGACGGCGGCCGGGGCCGGAGGGGTCCGCTTCCGCCAGGCTTCATCCGCTCCCCCAACCGCCCAGCATCGGGTGGGGCAGGAAGCCGCCAGAAACGGGCCCGCTGCCGGGCATAAGCGTTAATGCGGTTTCACATGCATTTCTCATGGTGCTCCGCGGCCCACGTTTTGTCGAGATGATTCCCGGAGACTGCGGGCAATGGCCGGCCTACCCGGTGCCCTGCAGCAGGGTCGAGATCCGGTGGGCTTCGTCCATCAGCAGGCGGCCCAGTTGCGCCTGCCGCTCCGGCCGGAATCGCGGCTCGATGCCGGTCAGGGACAGGGCCCAGGCGGGGCGTCCGCGCTGGTCGAAAACCGCGGCGCCCATCCCCCAGCTTCCTTCCAGCACCAGCCCCGGATTGACCGAATAACCTGCCTGGCGCGTCGCTTCCAGGTTGGTCCGGACCAGCGCCACGGTGTGGGCCGCCGCGAAGCTGCCGGCGTGCTCGGCCCAGTGGGCCAGCAGCTCCTCCTGTTCCTCCGGGGGCAGGAACGCCATGATGGCGGTGCCGGCGGAGGCGACCCCCAGCGGGAAGCGCACCCCTTCGTGCAGTACGAAGGAACGTACCGGGAAGCTTCCCTCCTCCCGCAGCAGGCACACCGTTTCGGCGCCGCGGCGGATGGAGAAGAACGCGCTTTCCCCGGTCTTCTCGGCAAGCCGCCGGAGGCTGGGCCTGGCGATATCTTCCAGGGGAAACCGGGCCGAGGCCACGGAGCCCATCAAGAGAATCTCCGGCCCCAGCACCCAGTTGCCGCTGCCCGGTTCCTGGTCCAGCAGCCCTTCGGCCGCCAGGGAGCTGAGCAGCCGGTGCACGGTGGGACGGGTGAGGCCCGATTCCCGGACCAGCGCCACGAGTGGGGAGCCCTCCGGTTTTCGCCCGACAATGCGCAGCAGGGACGCGACGCGGCTGACGACTTGCGCGCCCTGGACCGGTGAAGAATTCATCTTTTCCTCGAGAGTTTGCGTCGGATTGGCCTAAACAATCCATATTGTGGATAGTCGCAAGTCTACCGTCCACACTGTAAAAACGGCACATCCCAAGCCAGAATCATTCGTTGACAGCCTCCGTTTCGGCACCGTAGGCTCCAATATCAGAGGAACGGTCCACAACGTGGATTGCGTCAAGAGCTCAACGAGGAGATGCAATGTCAAAGGTGAAATCCGGGGCGGCTGCCGCACTGCAGGACGTACTGCGGGACGGCATGACGCTCGCCGTCGGCGGCTTCGGCCTCAGCGGGATCCCGGCGGACCTGATCGAGGCCGTCCGCGATTCCGGCGTCAAGGACCTCACGGTGGTGTCCAACAACATGGGCGTGGACCGCAAGGGCCTCGGCGTGCTGATCGAGGCCGGCCAGGTCCGCAAGGTCATCGCCTCCTATGTGGGCGAGAACAAGCTCTTCGCCGAGCAGTACCTCGCCGGCAAACTGGAAGTGGAGTTCACCCCGCAGGGCACCCTCGCCGAGCGCCTGCGCGCCGGCGGTGCCGGCATCCCCGCTTTCTACACCAAGACCGGCGTCGGCACCCTCGTCGCCGAGGGCAAGCCGCTCGCCGAGTTCGACGGCGAGACGTTCGTCCAGGAACGCGCCATCAAGGCCGACGTCGCCCTGGTCCACGCGCACACCGCGGACACCGACGGCAACCTGATCTACCGCTACACCGCCCAGAACTTCAACCCCGTGGTGGCCACCGCGGGCGCCGTGACCGTCGCGGAGGCCGAGGTAATCGTGGAGCCCGGCGCGCTCGATCCGAACCACATCATCACCCCCGGCGTCTTCATCCAGCGCCTCGTGCAGGCCGGCGGCCGGGTCATGGACATCGAACAGCGGACGGTCCGCCCCCGCGCCGAAGCCGCAGAAGCAGCATCCGCCGCTTTGCCGGCCTGAACAGCACCGGCCTGAACCGCCGCCCCCACACCACCTGAGGAGAATCATCATGGCCTGGACCCGGAATGAAATGGCTGCGATCGCGGCCGAAGAACTGAACGACGGCGATTACGTCAACCTCGGCATCGGCATCCCCACGCTGGTCGCCAACAACCTGCCCGAGGGCGTCCGCGTCGTCCTGCAGAGCGAGAACGGTTTGCTCGGCATGGGCCCGTTCCCCTACGAAGGCGAGGAGGACGCGGACCTCATCAACGCCGGCAAGCAGACCGTCACGGTGCTGCCCGGCGGGAGCATCTTCGACTCCGCCACCTCGTTCGGCATGATCCGCGGCGGGCACGTGAAGGTCGCGATCCTGGGCGCCATGCAGGTCTCCGGCAACGGCGACCTCGCCAACTGGACCATCCCCGGCAAGATGGTCAAGGGCATGGGCGGTGCCATGGACCTCGTCGCCGGCACGCCCCGGGTGGTGGTCCTCACCGAGCACAACGCCAAGGACGGCACCGCCAAAATCGTCAAGGAATGCACCCTGCCCCTCACCGGCCTGAGCTGCGTTGACCGGATCATCAGCGATCTCGCGGTGTTTGACCTGGAGAAGTCTGACGAACGCGACGGCGGCCGGCAGCTCACGCTGACGCGCCTCGCCCCGGGCGTCACCGTGGCGGAGATCCGCCGGAAGACGGAGGCGGAGTTCACCGTCGCCCTTGAAGTACTTGAAGTACCCGAAGAGACAACAGAATTCGAAGGAGCCTCGGCATGAGCCTGCGCGAACAGTTCGGCAAGGATGTCCTGCTCACCGGCTGGGGACACAGCCGTTTCGGCAAGCTGACGGACGAGACCCTGGAGTCCCTCATCGTCCAGGTCGCCACCGAGGCGATCGGCAACGCCGGGATCGAACCCGGGCAGATCGACGAGATCTACCTCGGCCAGTTCAACTCCGGCATGATGCCGCTGGCCTTCCCCTCCTCGCTGTCGCTGCAGGTCTCCGACCAGCTGGCCAACGTCCCGGCCACCCGGGTCGAGAACGCCTGCGCCTCCGGGTCCGCCGCGTTCCAGCAGGGCACCAAGTCGCTGCTGGCCGGCACGGCCAAGACCGTGCTGGTGATCGGTGCCGAGAAAATGACGCAGGCCGGCGCCGACGTCGTGGGCGCCGCCCTCCTGGGCGCGGACTACGACATGGCCGGCAAGGCCTCCACCACCGGCTTCACTGGGCTGTTCGCCGAGGTCGCCAAGCACTACGAGAAGCGCTACGGGCCGGTCTCCGATGTGCTCGGCACCATCGCCGCGAAGAACCACCGCAACGGCGTGGACAACCCCTACGCCCAGCTCCGCAAGGACCTCGGCGAGGAGTTCTGCCGCACGGTCTCGGACAAAAACCCGATGGTGGCCGATCCGCTGCGCCGCACCGACTGCTCCCCCGTGTCCGACGGCGCCGCCGCCGTCGTTCTGAGCCTCGCCCCGACCGGTGGGGCCACCGCCCCGGTCCGGCTCGCCGGCTTCGGCCAGGCCAACGACTTCTTGCCCGCCGACCGCCGGGATCCCACCGCGTTCGCCGCCACCCGGGTGTCCTGGCAGCGCGCGCTGGCGATGGCCGGCGTCGGGCTGGACGAGCTGGACTTCGCGGAGGTGCACGACTGCTTCACCATCGCCGAACTGCTGATGTACGAGGCCATGGGGCTGACCGGACCCGGCCAGGGCGCCCGCGCGGTCCAGGAGGGCTGGGTCTTCAAGGACGGCAAGCTGCCCGTCAACGTCTCCGGCGGGCTCAAGGCCAAGGGCCACCCGGTGGGCGCCACCGGCGTCTCCCAGCACGTCGTCGCCGCAATGCAGCTCAGCGGCACCGCCGGCGCGATGCAACTGACCAACCCGCGCCGCGCCGCGGTGCAGAACATGGGCGGCGTCGGCATCGCCAACTACGTCAGCGTGCTCGAGGCGGTCTAGAGATATGAGGTGGGTTTCGCGTCTAGCGTCCACAGAACCACAAGCGTAGGGTCATAGAACCAACGTGTTCCCGGTGGAGGCCCGCCGTGACAGATTCGTTGCCAATTAGGCGCCGTTGGAGGCCGATGAGGACGAAGATCCCACGACTGCTCGATCCGCGGTGGCAGCCCTTCTGATCCACCGTGGGGTCCACAGGAACGGGCCCCGGAGCGTTGCCTACCGGATTAGCGTCAAAGGAGCCAGGGATGGCTGGATGGAATGCTGACACCGCGGCTGGCCCCCTGGGGGCCACCGTGACACTTGTGGATGGCTCGAACTTCTGCATCTCCGGCCTGGCCGGCGACATGTACTCCGACCGCCCCCATGGTGTGTTCCATGAGGACACCCGCATCGTCTCCCGCTGGAGACTGACGGTCAATGATGCGACTTTGGAGCCGCTGGCCGCCCGTGCCCTCGAACCGTACCGGGCCGTCTTCATCGGCCGTCCGGCCCGGGCAGCCGGCAATGCGGACAGCCCTTTGATCGTGGAACGAAACCGCGAGGTGGGTGCTGGCATCCTGGAGGAGATCACCGTCCGGAACCATTCCCGCGAGCCTGCCGTGTGCGTGCTGGACCTGGCGATGGACGCGGACTTCGCGGACCTCTTCGAGGTGAAGAACGCCCGGATCATCCGGCACTGGGACCAGTCCCGGCACCCGGAAGGCGACTCCCTCACCATCCAGGGCGTCTGGCGGGGAATTCACAAGGGGGTTGTCCTGCAGGCTCCCGACGCGACTTTCAGCCACGAAGGCCTGGGCTACCGCACCGTGGTGCCGCCGCACGGCCAGTGGCGCACAACGGTGACGGTGTCGCCGCTACTGGATGCAGCCGGAACGCCCGCGCCCTTCCAGCGCCAGGCAACCGGCACCTCGCCTGCGGAAATACGGCGCCAGGAGTGGATCCGGAATATCCCCGCGACGCACGTCAGCAACGTGTCGGTTGCCCGCACCCTGCAGCGCAGCCATGATGACATCGGCGCCCTCCAGATCGAGGACCCGCTGCATCCGGACCGGACCGTCGTCGCGGCGGGAGCTCCATGGTTCATGGCCCTCTTCGGCCGCGACTCGCTTCTCTCGTCCTATATGGCGCTGTCTGTGGACCCGTCGCTGGCCATGGATACCTTGCAGACGCTGGCCGAAAGGCAGGGCAACGTGGTGGACGCGCTGACCGAAGAGCAGCCCGGCCGGATCCTCCATGAGGTCCGGCTGGGCGTCAGCACGGGCCTGGCACTGGGCGGCAAGTCCGCCTACTACGGCACGGCCGACGCCACGCCGTTGTTCGTCACGCTGCTCGGCGAAGTCAGCCGCTGGGGCCTCGCCGCGGACCAGGTGGCCGCACTGCTGCCCAACGCTGACAGGGCGCTGGAATGGATCAGGGATTACGGGGACCGCGACGGCGACGGCTTTGTGGAGTATCAGCGGCTCAACAACCAGGGGCTGATCAACCAGGGATGGAAGGATTCCTGGGACGGCATAAATTTCGCGGACGGCCGCATGGCAGAACCGCCGATCGCCCTCTGCGAAGTGCAGGGTTACGTGTACGGCGCCTACATCTCCCGGGCGTGGATGGCGTACGACGCCGGGGACCTGGCTTTGGCACGGGAGTTGCGGGAACGCGCGGCGCGGCTAAAAAAGCAGTTCAACGAACAGTTCTGGCTGCCGGACCGCGGCTACTACGCCATCGCACTGGACCGGGACAAGAGACCGGTGGATGCCTGTGCCTCCAATATGGGGCACTGCTTGTGGAACGGGATTATCGACGCCGACAAGGCGCCCCTGGTGGCTGCCCGGCTGATGTCGCCGGAAATGTTCAGCGGCTGGGGGATCCGCACCCTGGCCACGGACATGGGCGCCTACAACCCGGCGAGCTACCACAACGGATCCGTGTGGCCGCATGATAACGCGATGATTGCTACGGGCCTGATGAGGTACGGATTCGTGGACGAGGCCCGGCGGGTTGCCCTCGGGCTTATTGAGGCGGCGGATTTCACGGACCACCGCTTGCCTGAATTGTTCTGCGGATTTGACCGCACTGATTTCCCGGAACCGGTGCCTTACCCGACGGCGTGCTCGCCCCAGGCCTGGGCTGCCACCACCCCGGTGCATCTGCTGCGCACACTGCTGCGGTATGACCCCCACGTCTCCATGAACGGTATGTGGATGGACCCGGTGCTGCCGGAGTCCTGGGGCCGGGTCCACATCACCAACTGCCCCATAGGCGATGGCCGGATCACCATCGACGTGACCGGCAGCCAGGCCACGATCGAGGGGCTCCCGCCGGGCATGACGTTCCACCGCGGGACACGTCCCCCCCTTGCCGATCTGGTTGAGCTCGCCGAGAAGCTGGACAAGACGGGCTAAACCCCGAGCAGGAGCGCGCATCTTGCGGATAGGACTGATATCTCCACCATGGCTCCCCGTCCCGCCGATAGGCTACGGCGGAACGGAGGCGATGATCCATGCGCTGGCCACCTCGCTGGCGGCGGCCGGGCACAGCGTGGTGCTTGCCGCGGCGGCCGACAGCACCTGCCCGGTCGAACGGATCGGCGGTTTCGCCCGGGCAGAGCGTGCCGCCATGGGCAGAACAAGCTCAGAGCTGCCGCACGTGATCAGGGCCTACGCCGGACTGGACGACGTCGATATCATCCATGACCACACCCTGGCGGGACCGTTGTACCGGCACCGCCCACCCGGGATTCCAGTGGTAAGCACCATTCATACGGTCATGACGCCGGCGCTGTGCCGGGTCTATGAAGCCTTCAGCCGGGACGTGTCACTGGTGGCCATCTCGCAGCATCAGGCCAACAGCGCCCCGGACGTGAAAATCCGACGGGTCATCCACCACGGCATCGATCCCGCAACTGTTCCACCCGGTGCCGGAGCCGGCGGCTACGCGTGTTTTCTGGGCCGAATGGCGCCGTGCAAAGGCATTGCTGAGGCCATAGCGGTGGCCCGCGGAGCGGGAATGCAGCTCAAGATCGCCGCAAAAATGTCCGACCCGGCCGAAGTGGATTATTTCCGCTCCGTGGTGGCTCCCTTGCTCGGGCCTGATGAAGAGTTCCTCGGAGAACTGGACGCCGACGGAAAGTTCGCCCTGCTGGGCAATGCCGTCGCACTGCTCAACCCTGTGCAGTGGGACGAGCCCTTTGGAATGGTCATGATCGAGGCGCTGGCCGCCGGCACCCCCGTTGTGGCCACTCCGCGGGGCTCCGCACCGGAAATCATCGAGGACGGAGTCACCGGTTTCCTCGCCGCGGGTACCGATGAACTGGCCAACTGCCTGCAGCGCGCGTCCGGCCTGGACCGGCATGACTGCCGGTCCGCCGTCGAAACCCGATTCAGCGCGGAGGCGATGACGCGGAAATACGTGGCATTGTTCGAGGACGTGCTCGCCGGAACGTAGCCCAAGCGGCGCGCCCGGTCAGCGGGCCCGGATCAGGGCAGCGATCTCGGCGAAGCCCAGCCGTTCGGCGTTCTCCAGCGCCGTCCGGCCTTGGGGATCCCGGATGCCCGGGTCCGCACCGGCATCCAGCAGCTGCCGGACCACGTCCTGTTGCCTGGGGCCGCCGCTGTTCAGCAGGATGGCTTCCTGCATGGCGGTCCAGCCCAGGTTGTTGACGTGATCCACCGGCACGCCGGCCGCTATGAGGATCCGAACGGTTTCCACATGCCCGTGTTCGCTCGCCGGGATGAGCGCCGTGCCGCCGTAGCGGTTGGTGCTGGCAACATCGGCGCCGCTGGCGAGCGTCAGCTGCAGGATCTCATTGAAGCCCTCGGCCCCCGCATAGAGGAACGCCGAATCCTGCATGGCGTCCCTGGCGTTGACGTCTCCTCCGGCCTGGATCAGCTGCGTCACGAGCGGCAGATCGTTGGCTTTGGCCGCGAGAATCAGCCGCTGATCAAGCTCCATTTGGGCCGCCGGGGAAAGCGCCGGGCGGGCACTCCCTGCGGCTGCCGTCGCCGGTGAAGCAGTTGCCGTCGCCGGTGAGGCGGCTGCCGCCGTCGGTGAGGCGACTGCCGCCGTCGGGCTCGTTGCGGGGACTGCCGACGACGACGGTTGCGGGGCCGCCGCCGTCCCGCCTTCCGAGGTGCAGCCCGTGAGCAGCACGGCGAATGCCGCTGCCCCGGCCAGTGCCGGCAGACCATGGCGCCGGCCGGGTGTACTGGACCACGTCATGAATCAGAGCCTACTTGGCGGTTCCGGCGATGGCACCGGCGCCTGCAGTTGCGCAGGCTTCGTCCAGCATGCCGTCGGGAGCGCCGCCCACACCGATGCCGGCCACCGACACGCCGTTGACCTTGAGGGGGACGCCGCCGGCCAGGAAAAGCGTGCCGGGGAGGTCGGCGATGCTGGGCCCGTTTCCGTTGATCCGCTTGGCCAGCTCACTCGTGGGCGTTCCGAAGGCAGCTGCCGTGTAAGCCTTCTGCTGGGCGGCTTCGATGGTGTGCTCCGCCGCGTTGTCGCCGCGGAGGAGTGCCTGGACGGTACCGAAGCGGTCCACTAGGGCGACCGTGACGAACGGCAGCTTGTCGGCCTGGCATTTGGCCAGGGCAGCGTTGACTGCGGCCGCAGAGGCGCCTACGCTGATGCGGTTCTGGGCCACCACCGTTTCAGGAACCGGCTGGATATCGACGGCGGGAACCGCCTCCGGAACCGCCGCCGGGGCAGCTACAGATGCTGACGCAACCGGAACGGTACCGGCGTTGGCCGCTGCTGTGACGCCCCCTATCAGGAGCAACGCTCCGGCAGCGGCGATGGCAACAGTCTTGTTGGACTTCTTCATGGGTTTCTCCTCGGAATGCGGTTGCGGGGCCGTGCCCCTGGGCATACCTCCATCCTTCCGGCTGGCCCCGGTCCCGGGCATCAGGCGTTCGCCTGCACCCGCCTCCGCCATCGGGCTTGCCGTGTCAGCCAAAAGGCTGAGAGACCAGCAACGACGCGGGCCCTAGCATGGTGGGTAGCACTCCATCCACCGGAACCGGACACCCCATGCCGTCTTCAGCACCAGCCAGACCCCCGGAACCTGCCCAGGACAACGCAGCCACCCTGCAGAACCACCGCGCGGCGGACGGCTGGCCGCGCGGCCGGATTGACGCCGTCGTCCATCTCGGTTTCGCCGTGCTGATGGTGGCGTCGGCGGTCCGCTACGTGATGCGGCACAGCCCGGCAGACAACGTATGGATCGTGGCGCTGGCCGCAGCGGTGTGTGCGCTCTATGCGGTGACGGCGGTCCTTGCGCAGCGCAGGCGGCCGTGGGCGCTGTGGATGTTTGTGCTCGCGGCGCTGTGGGCGGTCCTGGTCATCGCCGCGCCCAGCTTCGCGTGGTGCTCGTTCGCCGTGTTCTTCCTGTGCCGGACGGCGTTCGCCGGCTGGGTGGCGTACCTGGCGGGAGGCGCGACGGCGGCGGCCACCGCCGTCGGACTGTTCCGGCTCGGCGGCGGCAGCGATGTTGCCATGCTGCTGGGGCCGCTGGCCGTGGCTGTCATGCTGACCCTGATCTACGACCGCATCGAGCACGACGCCGGGGAGCAGCGCCGCCTGCACGCCGAGGTGTCCCTGGCCCAGGGCAGGCTGGCGGCCAGCGAGCGCAGGGCCGGCACCATCGAGGAGCGCGAGCGCGTATCCCGCGAAATCCACGACACCGTGACGCAGGGCCTCGCCAGCAGCCTGCTCCTCCTCGAAGCCGCCAATAGATCCTGGCCGAGCCCCGCTGCGCAGGAGGACGTGCGCCGCGCCAGCGGGATGCTGCGCCAGAACCTGTCCGATACCCGCAGCCTGGTCCACGAACTGGCCTCGCCCGGCCTGGACGCTTCCCCCCTGCCGGACGCAGTGCTTCAGGCGGCGACGCTCTATGTCCCGGGCACCAGGCTGCTGGTCACCGGTGAGCCACGCCCGGTTCCGCCCGATGTCCGGCATGCCCTGCTGCGGGTGGTCCAGAGCGCCGCTGCAAACATCAAACTGCACGCTTCGGCCACCCACGTCACGGTGACGCTCGGTTACCTGCCGGGCGCCGTCACGCTGGACATGTACGACGACGGCATCGGCTTTGACCCGTCGTCGCTGGCCCCGCCGTCGCGCGCGGGAGGCTACGGCCTGCGGGCCATGCGACAGCGGGTGGAGCAGCTGGGTGGCGTCTTCTCGGTGGAAAGCACCCCGGGCGAAGGGACGATTGTGGCCGCACAACTGCCCGCGGAGGAGGATCGGTGAGTGCCATCACCGTGCTCCTGGTGGACGACCACCTGGTGGTCCGGAGCGGGCTCAAGGCGCTGTTGGGAACGCAGCCTGATATCGCCGTCGTGGCCGAGGCCGCCTCCGGCGAGGAAGCCCTGATGGCGGTGGAGGAGCACTCCCCCGCAGTGGTGATGATGGACCTCGCCATGGGTGCCGGCATGGACGGCATCGAGGCCATCAAGCAACTCCGCCGGCGCAACGGCAAACAGGCGGTACTGGTGTTCACCACCTACGATTCCGACGCCGACATTGTCCGGGCGGTGGATGCCGGGGCCATGGGCTACCTGCTCAAGGACGCAGCACCGGAGGAGATCTTCGCTGCCGTCCGCGGCGCGGTCCAGGGCAAGAGCGTCATGAGCGCACCGGTGGCCTCCCGGCTGTTCCAGCAGCTGCGGAATCCGGACGAGGTCCTGACGCCGCGTGAGGCGGAGCTGCTGGGCCTCCTGACGGAGGGGCTCAGCAACCGGGAGCTCGGCCAGCGGCTTTTCATTTCCGAGGCCACGGTCAAGACCCATCTGGCACACATCTACGCCAAGCTGGGCGTGGAGACCCGGGCCGCGGCCATCGCCACCGCGATTCGCCGGGAGGGGATGCGCTAGCTGCTGACCCCCTAGCCGGGCTCCGTCCGGGACTTCCGACGACGGCGGCGCGGGGCTCCCGCAGCACCCTGGCAGCACCTCTTGCACTGCTAACACAGCAGGTCTAGCGTGAGCCGCATCAGCATCCGCCGCCGTCGAGGAGCCGTCATGGCCAGGTTTGTGCAGATCATCGAATTCCAGTCCTCCCGGATCGAGGAAATTGAAGAACTCGGCCGGCCGTCCAGGTCGGAGGGAAGCACCGCACCGACGTTCGGCCGGATCCTGGCCACCGCGGACCGCGACCACCCCGGAACCTACTTCACGATCGTCGAGTTCGAGTCCTACGAGTCGGCCATGGAAAATTCCAGCCGGCCGGAAACCTCCGACTTCGCTGCGAAGATGGCCGGCCTGTGCGACAGTCCTCCTGTCTTCCGCAATCTGGACGTCTTGTGGGAGGACACCGGCGAGGACGCGGACACTTCCTAGGAGTGGGAATAGGAGCGGGAAATGGTTGCTGCAGACCGGACTCCCCCGGTCAGCGATGCGGCGGACGGGTTCCTGGTTGCCCCCCTCGTGGTGGACCTCCAAGAGGCCGGCTCAGTCGCCTTGCGCCTCGTGGGCGGTAAGGCCCTAAACCTCGGCAAGCTTCTGGCCGCCGGCTTTCCGGTCCCGTCCGGGTTCTGCTTGACAACAGAGGCCTACGAGCTGGCGGCGCCGGGAGAACTGGCAGCGCTGGCACAGCAACTCGATACGGCGGCTGCCCGGGCCGTGGCGCATGGGACTGTCCAGGACGGGACGGCGGAGGCCAGGACGGTGCAGTCCGGGACGGTGCAGGCCGGGACGGCGGAGCGCGCCAGCAACCTGGTCGGGTCATCGCCGGTCCCGCCCGAGGTGGACGCCGCACTCCGCGCGGCCTACGCCGGGCTTGGGGCCGCCCCGGGCGACGAGCCCGCCGTCGCTGTACGGTCCTCAGCCACGGCGGAGGACCTGCCGTTCGCCAGTTTCGCCGGCCAGCAGGACTCCTACCTGGACATTGTCGGCGCCGACGCCGTGATCGAGGCCGTCCGCCGCTGCTGGGCCTCCCTCTGGAGCGAGCGGGCGGTCGCCTACCGCTCGGCCACCGGGATCAGCCACCGTGACGTCGGCCTCGCCGTCGTCGTCCAGCGGGTCGCGGACGCCGTCACCGCAGGCGTCCTGTTCACCGCCAATCCCGTCACCGGAACGAGGACGGAGACGGTCATCGACGCCAGCCCCGGCCCCGGTCAGGCCGTGGTCTCCGGGGCGGTCAATCCTGACCACTTCGTCCTGGACACCGCCACGGCCTGGGTCCTGCACCGCACGGCGGGCGGCCCGGAACACGGCCGGCAACCAAGCCTCAGCGACGCGCAGCTGAGCGAGCTCACCTCCCTGGGCGACGCGGTCCAGCGCCTTTTCGACGCCCCGCAGGATGTGGAGTGGGTCATTGATGCTTCGGGCACGATCTGGCTGACCCAGTCCCGGCCGATCACCACGCTGTATCCGCTGTCGGACCCGCCAGCCCGGGAATCGGCAGACGCCGCTGCCGACGCCGACGGCGGAACCCGGGTGTATTTGTGCGGCACCCTGCTCCAGGGGCTGACCCGGCCGATCACGCCGCTGGGGCTCTCGGTCCTCGGCGGGATGCGGCAGGGGCCCTGGAAGTACGTCAATCCCGGGCTGCGCATGTATGTGGACCTGACGTCCGTAGTGCGCAGCAGGCTCGGCCGCCGCTACCTGCTGAGGTTTCTGCCGCTGGCGGACGGGAGATCCGCGGCCGTTTTTCCGGCGCTGTTGGAGGACCCGAGATTCCGGGTTATCAAGAACTCCCGAAAGTTCCCGGCCCAGGCGAAGCGGTCCGGCCGTGCCTGGCAAGTCCGCAGTACAGCGGTGACCGCGAGTCTTGGCCTGATCCTGAAGTTAGTACCGGCGCTCATCGGGGCTGCGCTCCGTCCGGAGGCGGAACTGCGCCGGGCGAAGGCGTATGGAAAGCGGCTCGAAGCGGAGCTGGCGCTGCCCGAGCCTGCCACGCCTTTCCAGCGGCTCGACTACGCCCAGAACATCCTG
The DNA here is from genome assembly GCF_040546335.1 of Arthrobacter sp. UYEF20. Classification (NCBI taxonomy): domain Bacteria; kingdom Bacillati; phylum Actinomycetota; class Actinomycetes; order Micrococcales; family Micrococcaceae; genus Arthrobacter; species Arthrobacter sp. UYEF20. The sequence goes on from NZ_JBEPNP010000028.1 coordinate 43,112, forward strand.
GACGGGACGGTCGACGGACTGATCCAGGCCACCCTGCCGGGCCCATCGACCGGCTACATCATGCTGGCCGTGGCGCGAAGGCTGTTGCGCGGAATTGCCCAGCCGCGCGAACTGGAAGCGGTGCTGCGCGGGCTGCCGAACAACGTGACCACCGAGATGGATCTTGAACTCTGGGAGCTGGCGGTCTCCATCGGCGCCGATCCGGCTGCACGCGAGGCCTTTCTAGCGAAACGCCCCGACGAGCTCGCCGGGATCTTCCGGGCCGGCGGCCTGCCCGCGCCGGCGCAGTCCGGCGTCCGGAGCTTCCTTGCGCGGTACGGTCACCGCGCCGTAGCGGAAATCGATCTCGGCATGCCGCGGTGGTCGGAGCAGCCGGACCATATCCTCGGCATGATCTCCAACTATCTGCGGGTGGAGGATCCCGAACAGGCTCCGGACCGGCAGTTCGCCCGGGCGGCAGAACACTCCGAGGACCGGATCCACAGCCTCGTGGAGCGGGCGCGGGCCCGCGGCCGCTGGCGGGCGCGCCTCCTGGAACTGTGCCTGCGCCGGGCCCGGGAGCTGTCAGGGCTGCGCGAACTGCCCAAGTTCTACATCGTGATGGCGCTGGCAGAAATGCACCGGCAGCTCGCCGCGGTCGGCGCCGAGCTGGCCGCGACCGGCAGCGTGGCGAGCCAGGACGACGTCTTCTTCCTGGACTTCGATGAGATCCGCGTCGGACTGCGCGGCGCCGATTTATGGGGCCTGGTCGCGGACCGCCGCCGGCTCTACGACGTGGAACTCCGACGGCGGCATATCCCCCGGCTCCTGTTGTCCGACGGCACCGACGTGGAGGCGGCCATGATGGCGAAATCCCCGGCCTCCGATGGCCTGTCCGGCACACCGGCCTCGGCCGGCACGGCCACCGGAACGGTGCGGGTGATTCTGGACCCGGTGGGCGCCCACCTCGAACCCGGCGAAATCCTGGTGGCACCCTCCACGGACCCGGGGTGGACCCCCTTGTTCCTGACCGCCGGTGCCCTCGTGATGGAAATGGGCGGGGTCATCTCACACGGGGCCGTTGTGGCCCGCGAATACGGCATCCCCGCCGTGGTGGGCGTGCCTGAGGCCACCACGCGGCTGCGCACCGGCCAGACTGTCACCGTGGACGGATCCGCCGGCACCGTCCGCCAGTGACGGCGCGGGGAGTTGCCGCCGCACAGCGGGCGAACATCGGCGCCGGGTCTGCCGGGCCCCCGCGGCGGGTCTGCCGGGCCCCGCGTCCAGGCAGGCGACGAGCATTTCAGCCTCCTTCCGGGAGGGGAAAATGACCGGGATTGTGGCCATCGTGGCCTGACCATGGTCTCCATCCGGAACGAAATGGCCCCGCTGGCCTCTTGCACCGCGGCCCGCCGCCCCGTACGTTGGGGGACAGCGGACGAATGTCTCCGCAGCCGTTGGCCGCAGGGCCGCCGGAGATCAGCAGCATTTCAGAAGGATAATGGCATGGCTACAGGCACAGTTAAATGGTTCAACGCCGAAAAGGGTTTTGGCTTCATTGCCCCGGATGACGGGTCAGCCGACGTTTTCGCCCACTACTCGGCAATCTCCAGCAGCGGCTACCGCTCACTGGACGAGAACCAGAAGGTCGAGTTCGACGTCACCCAGGGTCCCAAGGGCCCGCAGGCTGAGAACATCCGCCCGCTCTAATGACTTAGGAGGGCGCTCCCGGCCAGTCCGGGACGCTGTCCGCGAAGACCACAAACGCCCCGCCGGAGGATTCCTCCGGCGGGGCGTTTGTCGTCCGCAGCGGTCAGCACCGTTGCGCCGTGGCGGGTGGAGTTGGATGCTCTTTGGCGGCGTTCTGTGATCGCTGGGTGTCGCCTTCCGGGAGGACGCGCCGAGCGGCTAGTCGGTGAGTGCTCGCGACCGTCTATAACCCGGGTCAAATGCAGTTCCGGCCCGGAACGCAGAAAACGACAGTTCACGTACTGACGAGGCCCTTGGACGGAGGCGACTCACCCTCCGGACAAACGAGCCGATGTTGTTGCCGCTGCTGCAGCAGCAATTCACCCGACCGGTGAAGGTTCCCGTTACGGGATCCGGGCATGCGCCATTTACCGCTGCGAAAACGCGGCCATGTATCGGTGTAAGTCACAGCTTCTGTCCACGGTGAACGTTTGTAGCGGAACGGACGAATATGGCACAGTGCGAAGAGACTACCGGAACGGGATGACAGCCAGATCGCCGTCATCACGGACGCCATTCTCGAAGGCGAGCACATCGACCTCGAGTTCGACTTCCTCCACCCTGCTGAACATCCCTTCCAGCTGGTCAGGTTCGGGCTTCTTCCGGCGGGATCTCAGCCCACATGCCCCGGTAGCCAGTCCACGTAGGGCAGCGGCGTTATGAAGCTTTGATAATGACATCGTCGATATAGCTGTCGCCCACCTGCCGGGGGTGCTCCGCTCCCAGCTGCACCCGGGTCAGCGTCGTGAACCCTGTGCTGACCTGGTTGCTGTAGAGGAGCCTGGCGTCGAACCAGACCTCAACGGTGGAGGCGGCACCGTTGGCCACCACATGCGTCACCACCTTGTGCCAGGAGCCGAGCTGTACCGCCAGTCCAAGGTTGGTGTACCCGTAAGTGCCCGAAGGGGACGCTACGCGCAGCCACAGCTGGCCGTTGCCGTTGTCCCGGAAAACATCGGCCACACGGTTGCCACCGTTGAAGAACCGGAAATACGGGACGTTGTTTCCTACGTTGCCCGCCGCCGTGATGTTGAACCAGCCGTCGGCGTAGGCGCCCGAGGAGCCCCCCGGCAGGGCTGCTGACATGTTTGCCACCGAGCCTGAGTCATCCGTGACGTGCAGGAAGGCCGCGCAGCCCCCTGATTGGTGCTGGTCGGAGGTGACAGAGGCCGTCCCGGTCCCCGACGTGCGGGCAATAAATCCCTCCAGCGTTCCGGATTCGAAACTGGTTGCCACCACGAGTACACCCGGGTACCGGTTGGAAGGTGGCGGCGTGCCGCTCTGGCAGACCGGGGCCGGGGCCTTCTTGTTGTTGTTCTTGTTGTTGTGCGCACGTCAAGTTTCTGAGACAGTTTCATCGTTTTATTTCGGTTACGCTGCCAGGGATTCCTGGTCGCGGATCTGGTGGGCTGTGAGGGCTGC
>NZ_JBEPNP010000029.1:0-43182 GCF_040546335.1 Arthrobacter sp. UYEF20
GTGGTACAAAGAAACAAGACTGCTTGCGTCCACTATGTGGTTCCCAGACAACAAACCCGTTGCTTGGCGAACCGACAACTGAATAACAACACCACAGTTGTAACACCAGATTTCCCACCCCAGGCCACGGCCAGGGGAGCGGGAGCAAGGGTTACGGCGGTCATAGCGTGGGGGAAACGCCCGGTCCCATTCCGAACCCGGAAGCTAAGACCCACAGCGCCGATGGTACTGCACCCGGGAGGGTGTGGGAGAGTAGGTCACCGCCGGACAACCATTAAACACGGTCGAGAGCCTCCAGACACTTCTCTGGAGGCTCTCCCGCATTTAACCCCCAAACCCATTATCATCCGGACCCTGCCGCAGATCCGGCGCCTTTCGTCCGGACGCTGCCGCAGATCCGGCAGCGTTCCAGCCGGACGCTGCCGCAGATCCGGCGCCTTTCAGCCGGACCCCACCCCGCCTGCCGCCGGCGCCCCCTGCCGCTCCTGCGGGAGCGTTGGGTGGGAGCGGCCGGAATGTGCGGGAGCGTTGGGTGGGAGGGGCCGGAATGTGCGGGAGCGTTGGGTGGGCGCGGGTAGAGTAAATGCCCATGGATAACCTCTTCAGCCACGCTCCTGCCGACCCGTCTGATACTCCGGAGCCCGAGGCAACCGAGAGTCTGGAGCCCGTCGTTTTCACGGTGGTGGTGCCTGGTGCCGTCGCCCGCGCCTTCGTGGGTTTCACCGAGCATACGCACCTCTGGTGGCCGCTCCAAGACCACGGTGTCTACGGCGCGGGGTCGTATGTGGAGTTCGAAGAGAACCTGATTCTGGAGACTGCGGAGGACGGCAGGACGGCGATCTGGGGATCGATTGACGACTGGCAGCCGCCGCTGTCTTTCCACGCGAGCTGGCATCCGGGAAGCTCCGCCGTGTGGTCTACGGAGCTGCGCGTCGCATTCCGGGCTGTCGAAGGCGGCACCGAGCTCCGCCTGGTGCACACCGGCTGGGAAGGCGCCGAGGACCCGGCCGCCACCCGGGCGGACTACCTGGCTGGCTGGCCCGGCGTCCTGCAGCAGTTCGTGCGGTTCATGGGCGGTGCCGATGACTGACGAGCTGACACTCTCAACGCCCTAGCCCTCCCGGCCGCCGGCCGACATATCGCCGACGCCGGGTGTGCCATCGGCGAGCGCGTAGCGCTGCAGCACCGCACCCCTCGGTGAGGCGACGACCGGCTCGATGAGTCTGAGGTTCGTCGGAACCACCCCGTCTGCGAAGACCTTCTTTCCACCGCCGAGGAGGATCGGATAGACCCAGAGAGTGAGCCGATCGAAGAGCCGCTCGGCGAACAGGGTCTGCACGAAGTCGAGACTGCCGATGACGTGGATGTTCGCGTGCCGGTCGCGCAGTTCGCGCACGGCGGCGACGACATCAGGGCCGAGCAGTGTGGAGCCGGCCCACTCGAGGGCCGGCGTCCGGCGCGAGGCCACGTATTTCGGGAGGCGGTTGAACAGCCGCGCGATGTCCCCGTCCGCGTGCGGCCAGTACGCGGCGAAAATGTCGTAGGTCCGGCGCCCAAGCAGCAGCGCGTCCATCCCCGCCATCCCGGAGTCGACCTGCTCGCCGACGGCCTCGTCGAGGAGAGGCGCCTGCCAGCCGCCAAACGCGAAACCGTCGTCAGCGTCCTCGTCCGGCCCGCCGGGCGCCTGCGCGACGCCGTCGAGCGTGGTGAACAGGTCGATATGGATGAGTCCCATGCCGTGCTCCTTCTCTGTCGCCCGTCGGCGCCCCGGCGACGGGATCACTTCGAGGCTGCCACACGATCCCCCTGCGAAGCAACCGGTATCAACGGCTCGACCCGAGCCCGCTGCGCATCCGACAACACCTCAGGCGAGCCACGACATCAGCCCCCGAACATTAGGCGAAGGATAGGAGACACGCCCTAGATGTCCGCAAGTGTCAGCGCCGGCGGCGAACTTCCGTCGATGTCCAGTACGCCGAACTCCTTCGCAACCGCGGCGGCGATAAGCACCTGGCCGGTCCGCGCCATCAGGTTCGGATCGTGGAACAGCGCGCTGATCACGCGGCCGATGAACTCAGGGCTTTCGCTGGTCGAGAGATCGAACGTGCCACTTTTCGCCGCTGCCAGGACCGACTCGGTTCGAACCAGGCCGGGGTAGAGCGAGATTACCGGAATGGCGAACGGTTTCAGCTCTACGGCCGTGTCGGACGTCATCTTGTCCGTCGCCGCTTTTGCGATGCCGTAGATCGTGTTGCCGAGGTGACGCTGCGCCGACCAGAAGCTGATGACGATCAAGCCGCGGTGCCGCGGCGTCATCATGCGCGCCGCGTGCGCCGAACACACAAATGCCGCGCGCACGCCGGCGTCCATCATACCGGTCCAGCGATGCGGCGGTTGATCCCAAAACGGCGCAGGCCACGTGAACGCGCCGTCTTCGACCATCTTCTCGTAGCCGCCCCAGGCGCAATTGACGAGGAGATCGAGGCCGCCGCACTCGGAGCGGATCGCTTCAAACACGCGCGCCGTCTCTTCGTCTTCGAGATGGTCGCAGCGCAGGCGCCGTACCGCCCGCGGCAGGTCCGCCTGGTCGATCGAGCGGCCCGAGCCGTAAACTCGAAACCCCGCCGCCACAAGGCCAAGTGCGATGCCCCGGCCGACCCCTCGGCTCGCGCCGGTCACGAGCGCAACGTTTCCCGTCGGCGCTTCATTGCGTTCGCGTTCGTTGGTCATGCTCAGCGGCCCCGCTCACCTTCCGTTCCGTGATCCCCATGATAGGCCGGAGCTGGCGCCCTGGGCCCGCAGCGCACGCACCCTCGCTTCGTAACCCCCGGCCTGACACCCGGCACCGACCCACAACCCGGGGCGCCCGACTTCGCGCCTTAGACTGAAAGCTGGATTCGAAGAACTGGAGACCACATGAGCATCATCGACGAGCTCACCTCTGCCCTGGGCCCGGTGAAGGTCATGGTGGATGCTGCCACCCTGGCCGCGTACGCCGTGGACCAGGCCCCGGTGCTGGACTACCAGCTGCCGCAGGCTGTGGTCCTCGCCGAATCCGTGGCGGACGTCCAGGCCACCGTCCGGGCCTGTGCCGCACGCGGGGTCCCGGTGGTGGCGCGCGGAGCGGGCACGGGGGTCTCCGGCGGCGCCCACGCCAGCCAGGGCTGCGTGGTGCTGAGCCTCGAGCGGATGAACCGCATCCTGGACCTCAACCCGGACGACGAGACCGCCGCCGTCGAGCCCGGCGTCATCAACGCGGACCTCAACGCCGCCGCCGCCGCGCACGGCCTGATGTTTGCCCCGGACCCGGCCAGTTACAAGATGTCCACCATCGGCGGCAACGTGGCCACCAACGCGGGCGGGCTGCGCTGCGCGAAGTACGGGGTGACGCGGGACTCGGTCCTGGCGCTCGACGTCGTGATGGCGGACGGCTCCCTGATCCACACCGGCCACCAGACCTTCAAAGGCGTCGCCGGCTACGACCTCACCGGGCTCTTCGTGGGCTCCGAGGGGACGCTGGGGATCGTGGTCGGCATCACGGTCCGGCTCAAGTACCTTCCGCGTGAAGTGCACACCATCGCTGCGTTCTACCCGGACTTCCGCAGCGCCGCGGCGGGCGTCCTCGCGGTCGGCAAGGCAAGGGTGCAGCCGGCCATCATGGAACTGCTCGACGGCGGCTCGCTCGCCCAGCTCGACGACGCCCATGGGTCGGCCCTGGCCGCGCGGGGCGCGTCCCTGCTGCTGGTCCAGACCGACGGTTTCGGCGCCGCGGCCGAGGCGGCAGCCATCCGGCCGCTGCTGGTTGCGGGCGGGGCTGTGGTCACCCTGGAGGCCAACGCCGAGGCCGAGCAGCTCGTGGAAATGCGCCGCAACAGCCGCGGCGTGGAGGTCGACGACGAATACCGGGTGGGCGAGGACGTCGCCGTGCCCCGGTCCCGGCTGGTGGACTACGTCGCCGAGCTGGAGGCCATGGCAGCGGCCTACGGGGTCCGGCTCAAGGTCGTGGCGCACGCCGGCGACGGGAACCTGCACCCCACCTTCTGGGTGGACCGGGTGGACCAGGCAGTCGACCCCGATGCTATGGCGCGCCTGGGCGCGGCGCTGGACAAGTCCGTCGCCGTGGCGCTGGCGATGGGCGGCACCATCACGGGGGAGCACGGGATCGGCCAGTACAAGCTGCGCTGGCTCGGGCTCGAGCAGAAGGAGCCCGTGCGTGAACTGCAGCGCCGGATCAAGGAACTGTTCGACCCGGCCGGCATCCTGAACCCCGGCAAGGCGATTTAACCCGGCCGGGCCAGGGCGGCCTGGCAGGACCGCCGGCGTCAGGCGGGGATCAGTCGTCGGAGTCCGGGTATTCCTCGACGGATTCGTCGGCGCCGTAGCGCGATTCCTCGGTTTCCACCTCGAGGATTTTCAGCAGTTCAGTGTCCGGGTTGAGCATGATGGCAGCCTCGTCGCGGCGGTGGCGGAGCTCGGAGTCGATGTAGGACTGCACGGCTTCGGCCAGCGGGATGTGCCGGTTCTCCTTCTCAGACATGTACCAGCGGTGCTCCAGGATTTCGTGCACGGCCTCCGCCGGCTCGAGCTTCCCGGACAGATCGCGGGGAATGGAACGGACGATCGGCTCGAAGATCTGGCTGACCCAGAGGTGCGCGCTGTATTCCTCGTCCATGCCCGGGTTGTTGTCCGCACGGAAGGAGTCCATGTCGTTCAGGAGCCGGCGGGCCTGGTTCTCCTGGGCGTCCAGGCCGGTCAGGCGCAGCAGCCGGCGCTGATGGTGCCCGGCGTCCACCACCTTCGGCTGGAGCTGGATCGTGGAGCCGTTCTGGGTGGTCTTGATCGCGTATTCCTCGACGTCGAACCCCAGCTCGTTGAGCTTCCGGATCCGGGCCGCCACGCGCCAGCGTTCGCCGATTTCGAAGGATTCCTTCTCGGTCAGCTCCGTCCACAGCCGGCGGTAGCTGTCCATGATCAGTTCGCTGGTGGCCACCGGGTCCACCTTCTCCTCGATCAGGCCGCCGTCGAGGAGGTCCATGAGTTCGCCGGCGATGTTGACCCGGGCGATTTCCAGGTCGTACTCGCGCTGTCCGGTGGAGAGGTCCGGGTACAGTTCGCCCGTCTCGGCGTCCACGAGATAGGCGGCGAACGCGCCGGCGTCGCGGCGGAACAGCGTGTTGGAGAGCGAGACGTCGCCCCAGTAGAAGCCGATCAGGTGGAGCCGGACCAGCAGGAGGGCCTGGGCGTCGATCAGGCGCGTCAGGGTGTCCTTGCGCAGCATCTGGGAAAAGAGCGCACGGTACGGCATGGAGAACTTCAGGTGCCGCGTCACCAGGACGGGGTTCAGCGGCCGGCCCTCTGGCGTGGTGCGTCCGGTGATGACGGCGACCGGCTCCACGCACGGGACGTCCAGCCGGGCCAGTTTCCGGAGCATGTGGTACTCGTGGCGGGCGATGTGTTCCGAGGTTTCCTTGATGGCGATGACGGAACCGCCGAGGTGGGCGAAGCGCACGATGTGGCGGGAGATGCCGCGCGGGAGGGCGGCGAGGTTCTCGGCCGGCCAGTCCTCAAGGGCGATGTGCCATGGCAGGTCCAGCAGCTCGGGAGCGGTGGCAGCGGCCGTGATGCTCAACGAGCTGGAGACGACGGCGGCCTTGGCATCGTTGGCGCTGGCGGCCTGGAACCGGGGCAGTTTGCCGATCTGACCGTAGTCGGTGGGCTCGTCGTGCCACTGGGCACCGTTTTCCTCGGTCATGGGGTTTTCCTCGGTCATGAAACCAATTCTTCCGTACTAAGGGCAACCGCCCTAACGATCGGGCGTCGCCTCTGGAAATGCATAAGGAAGTTAAAGCCCGACGGCGGCCCTCCAGTTGGGAGGACCGCCGTGCAGTGCTACCTGGGCCCACGCCGGCAGGGTTCCCTGGCCGAAGCGGAGCGAGGTTAGGGAGCCGGTGGGGACTAGTCGCCCAGGCGCAGACCCGTCTGGGTGTCGAACAGGTGCACGTGGCCTGACTGCGGGCGGACCCAGATGGACTCACCCTTCATCGGGGGGCGGCGGCCGTCGACGCGGGCCACGATGTCGTGGCTCTGGCCGTCCAGGGTGGTGTGGCCGTAGACGTAGGCGTCGGCGCCGAGCTCTTCGACGACGTCCACCTCGACCTGGAGGCCTTCACCCTGCGGCGCGGTCTCGAGGTCCTCGGGGCGGGAGCCGAGGGTGACGGTTTTGCCCTTGGTCGCCTGCAGCACATCCTGGGGAACCGGGTACACGGTGCCGCCGAACTGCACGCCGCCGTCGACCACCGGGAGCTCCAGCAGGTTCATGGCAGGCGAGCCGATGAAGCCGGCGACGAACACGTTCGTCGGCTTGTCGTAGAGGTTGCGCGGGGTGTCGACCTGCATCAGCAGACCGTCCTTCAGCACGGCGACGCGGTCACCCATGGTCATGGCCTCGACCTGGTCATGGGTCACATAGACCGTGGTGACGCCCAGGCGGCGGGTCAGCGACGCGATCTGCGTACGGGTCTGCACGCGGAGCTTGGCATCAAGGTTGGACAGCGGCTCGTCCATGAGGAAGACCTGCGGGTTACGCACGATGGCGCGGCCCATGGCAACACGCTGGCGCTGTCCGCCGGAGAGCGCCTTCGGCTTGCGATCGAGGTACGGCTCCAGGTCCAGCAGCTTGGCAGCTTCACGGACCCGCTCGGCGCGCTCTTCTTTGCTGACGCCGGCGATCTTCAGCGCGAAGCCCATGTTGTCTGCCACCGTCATGTGCGGGTACAGGGCGTAGTTCTGAAAAACCATGGCGATGTCGCGGTCCTTCGGCGGAACATCCGTGACGTCGCGGTCGCCAATGAGGATTCGGCCGGCATTGACGTCCTCAAGACCTGCAAGCATGCGCAGGGAGGTCGACTTTCCACAGCCGGAGGGTCCAACGAGGACCAGGAATTCGCCATCGGCGATTTCAATGTTGAGTCTGTCAACAGCGGGCTTATCCGTGCCCGGGTACAGACGTGTTGCGTTGTCAAAAGTAACTGTAGCCACAGTTATCAATCCCTTCACCGGCAGGTACGTGCCGGACGATCCGTAGTGAATGGCCTTGTTATGCAGTTGTTAATCCAGTTGTAAGCATCAAACGTGCGCATACTCCCCGGCCGAAGCCGAGGAGTACCCAATGACGCCGCACGGTATCTGTGCGCCACATCACAAACAGAGTATGTCAGACTTTCAGCAATAGGGCTAAAAAGTTACGAATGTCACACGTGATCCCGCTTACGTGACGTCGGGGCCGGCCACCCGCTTGCGTTCCCGCAGGAGCGCCTCCAGCAGTTCGGCGACATGGACCGGGGCCCCGACACGGAACTGCGCCTGGGTGAAATCCAGGCCGACTTTCACGCCAAGGTCCCCCTGGACCAGGCGGCCCAGGGCGTCCTCGTCCGTGGTGTCGTCGCCGGCGAAGACTACCGCCGAAGCGCCGGTCGCCTGCCGCAGGAACGCGATCCCCTCGCCCTTGGAGGCATGGACCACGGAGGTTTCCAGCACGCGGTTGCCGGCTTTCAGAAAGACGCCGGGCCGGTCCTGGAGGACGGCGCGGGCTGCCGCCACGGCGTCCTCCGCGACGTCGTCGTCGGCAAGCCTCGTGTGCAGCACGACGCCGGCCGGCTTGTCCTCCAACAGAGTGCCCGGAGCCTCCTCGACGATTTCCGCGAGAACCCGGCGGACCTCGGCGAGCAACTCGCGTTGGGCGTCGTCGAGCACGAGCCGGGAGGAACCCGGACCCATCCAGACTTCCGCCCCGTGGCTGCCGATCAGCAGGGTCTTCTCCGGCGGGGAAGCGACTGCCCGCAGGCTGTCCAGCGCCCGTCCCGAGATGAGCGCCGTCGTGGTCCGCGGGAGTTCGGTCAGCGCGGCGAAGGCCGCCGCGGAGCGGGGGAGCGCCCGGGAGTCCGCGGCATGGTCAACGAGGGGGGCCATGGTGCCGTCGAAGTCCATGGCGACCAGGAGGTGGTCCGTGGCCGCGACGCGGCGCACGGACTCGAGCAGCTCGGGGGAAAGCGAGAGCGGCGTTTTGCCCGTGGTCTCAGGAGTCATCGCGGATTACCTTCTCTCTGAGGGCGCTGAGGAAATCGGAAGACCACAGGTCGACGTCGTGGTGCAGGATCTGCTTGCGCATCGCCCGCATCCGGCGCCCGGCTTCGGCCGGCTGCATGTTCACGGCCTTCATGATGGTGTCCTTGAGGCCGTCGATGTCGTGCGGGTTCATCAGCAGCGCCTGCTTGAGCTGGTCCGCGGCGCCGGCAAACTCACTGAGCACCAGCGCGCCGTCGTTGTTGGTGCGTGCCGTGACGTATTCCTTGGCCACGAGGTTCATGCCGTCGCGCAGGGCGGTGACCAGCATGACGTCCGCCGCGAGGTAGAGGGAGACCATTTCCTCGATGGGGTAGCTGTGGTGCAGGTACCGCACTGCCGTGTTCTGCAGGGTGTCGTAGGTGCCGTTGATGTGACCCACGGTGCCCTCGATCTCCTCGCGGAGCAGGCGGTACTGCTCCACGCGTTCCCGGCTGGGGCTGGCCACCTGGATCAGGCTGGCGTCCTCCACCGTGACCTTGCCGTCAGCCAGGAGTTCCTCGTAGGCCTTGAGCCGGTGCTGGATGCCCTTGGTGTAGTCGAGGCGGTCGACGCCGAGCAGGATGGTCTTGGGGTTGCCGAGGTCCCGGCGGATCTGGCGTGCGCGCTCGATGATCTCGGGCTTGCGTGCCAGCTCGACGATCTGCTGGACGTCGATGGAGATGGGGAACGCCTGGGCACGGGCTATATGGGTGGTCTTTCCGTCCCCGCCCCTGACGTGGACCTGCTGCTGCTTGACGCTGGCGCCGAGGAAGCGGCGGGCGGAGCGCATGAAGTTTGCGGCGTCGCTGCTGCGCTGGAAGCCCACAAGGTCCGCGCCCAGCAGGCCATCGATAATGGCCCGACGCCACGGCAGCTGCGCGAAAATCTCCGGCGGCGGGAAGGGGATGTGGTTGAAGAAACCGATCTTCAGGTCCGGCCTCGCCTCCCGGAGCATCTTGGGGACCAGCTGGAGCTGGTAGTCCTGCACCCAGACGGTGGCGCCATGCTCCGCGTGCTGGACGACGGCGTCGGCGAACCTCTTGTTCACCCTCCGGTACGAGTCCCACCAGGTCCGGTGGAACGACGGCGGGGCGATCACATCGTGATACAGCGGCCAGAGCGTGGCGTTCGAGAAGCCCTCATAGAAATGCTCGATGTCCGTGGTGCTCAACTGGACCGGTACCAGGTCGATGCCGCCGTGGCTGAACGGCTTCACCGTCTCGTCCGGTGCACCGTGCCAGCCCACCCAGGCGCCGTCGGTCCTGGTCATCATCGGTGCCAGCGCGGTCACGAGGCCGCCGGGGGAGCGGCGCCAGCCGTCCACGCAGCCGGGCTCGTCCTCGGAACAGCGGTCAACGGGTAGGCGGTTGGAGACCACCATGAAGCTGTACTGGGCATCAGACTCGGCGGCACCCTTGCTTGCGTTGCCTTCGGTTGTCCCGTCCGCCGCGGCTGTCATTTTCTTGCCGTCGGCGCGGTCCGTTGCTTGCATTGCTGCCCCCTGGGGTCGCTCGTGGCTCTCACCCACCCTATCCGCACGGAATCTTCCGGGCTATTCGTCCGTTGGGAGGCGTGCAGGAAACCTGAAAGCGCAAGCTCTCGGGTTTCTCCCCTAAAATGATGAAATTGACACCCAGTGGACCATTCCAGGCCGATCGACCCGAGGAACCAATGAGCCCCGCAAACGAACCCCGTCAGTCCAAAGCAGAGCGAACTGCCGTGGCCCGCGAGAAAGCCCGTGAAATCCGCGAGGCGCAGCTGAAGAAGGATAAGCGGAACAAGCTGCTGATCGGCTGGGGGATTGTTGCCGCCGTCGTGGCCATCATCGTGATTGTGGCACTGGTGGTCACCTCCAACATCAAGAACAACGCCCCGGTGGCGGACGAGGGCCCCACCCCGGCCAACGGCAACATCAACGGTGGCGTCACCCTGCTGGCGAATACCGAGGTCTTGAAAACGGAACCGGCAACCGTCAAGCTCGCCGATATTCCTCCAGCGCCGGCCACTCCGCCGGCAGTGGTCACCGCGCCCGGCGCCGAGCCTGAGGCGGCCAAGCCGGTCAAGGTGGTCCTCTACGTCGACTTCATCTGCCCCGTGTGCAAGAGCTTCGAAGCGCAGTACAACGAGTCCCTGACCAGCCTGCGCAACGAAGGCAAAATCACGGTGGAGTACCGGCCGCTCGGCTTCCTGGACACCCGGTCCACCACCAACTACTCCTCGCGCGCGGCCAACGCGGCCGCCTGCGTGGTGAACGAGTCGCCGGAGACGTACGCGGACTTCGTCAACACGCTCTTCGGCAAGCAGCCCGCCGAGGGCGGGGCAGGCCTGTCCGATGCGGAGCTGAAGAAGATGGCCACCGACGTCGGGGCCAAGAGCATCGACACGTGCGTGGACGACAAGACCTACCGCCCGTACGTCAAGTACACCACCGCGGAAGCCTCGGCCATCGGTGTCTCGGGCACGCCCAGCGTCTTCGTTGAAGGCAAGCAGTGGGGCAAGGGCGACAGCGCCCAGATCCCGTTCGAGCAGTTCCTGACGGCAGCAATCGACGCCAAGAAGTAACAGCAGCACCTGACGGCAACAACAGTCGGCCCGTTCCCGGATTCGTCCGGGAACGGGCCGAGTGTTTTTGTCCCGGCAGCCGGTTCCGGCGGCGTGCCTGGACGCGTTTCAACCGTGGTTTTTACCACCGGGGGTCCGTGGGCTAACCTTATCTAGCGCCGTGGCGCCGGGCGCCTGCGGGGTCCGGTTCGGCCCGGCACGAAGGAATGCCTCCTTAGCTCAGTTGGCCAGAGCACCGCTCTTGTAAAGCGGGGGTCGTCGGTTCGAATCCGACAGGGGGCCCTACGAACTCCTCCGTTCCGGAAATTTTCCCGGAACGGAGGAGTTTTTTATGCCCGAAAACGGGGGCGCGACGCGCCGGGGCTGAGGCCTCAACACTTAGGCCTCAGATGCAGGACTTGTTGTAGTCGAACCCGCCCGAGATGTACTGGGTCATGGTGACTTTCCCGCCGCCTGTCAGCGGCGCTGCCGAGCACATGCTGCTGGCGTTTGACAGCGAACTCGCGCCGGCGAGCCAGCTCCGCTGCGCGTAAAGGTTGCTGGTCGAGGGCACGGAGCCGACGATCTCTGCCCACTGGTAGCCGGTCGAGTAAAGCCCTGTCTTGGCACCGATGCTGGCAAAGTAGGCGGCCATGCCCTCCAGGTCGGCCCTGTTGGCTGCCTTGTTCTTGGACCAGGAGTTTTCGGTCTCGACGTCCAGCCACCAGATGTAGGAGGCCGGGTTCTTGACCCCGCGGATGTTGGCGTCGTCATAGGCCTTGGCGTAGCCGTACATATAGGAGCAGGCCGTGCCGACGGATCCCTTCGTGCAAGTGCCGTACGGGTTGGCCACGGTCTTCCCGGCATAGATGTTGCTGGTGGGCCACCACGAGCCGGCGGTACCGGGGTTTCCGGTATTGACGTACAGCGCCACGAGGGGCTGGCCGGTCCCGCCGGTGGACGTGGCGGCCCAGGACAGCTGCGTGGCCAGGCACGGGTTGGTGTTGTTCGCCAGGCTGTTGTTCACGCCGATGATCGCGAAGCTCTGGCCCTTGGGCAGGGGCTTGCCGCATTGCGGCCAGGACACGTCGACGCCGGGTCCCGCGGGCTTGACTGCTGCTGTCCCGGCCGAAGTCTTCGCGGCGGAGGTGTAGCCGGTCTTGGTTCCGGTGACTGTGACGGTGAGGGCCTTGCCGGCCTGGGCAGTGGCTAGTTTGTAGGTGGCGGCGGTCGCGCCGGCGATGACGACGCCGTTGGCCTTCCACTGATACTTCAGGGTGACGGGTGCCGGTCCCCAGGAGCCCGGGACTGCGGTCAGGGTGTAGCCGGCCGTCGTTTTGCCGGTGATCGTCGGCACGGGAACCGGCCCGAGCGAGCCGGCGGCGGTGGCGGCGGTGGGGGCCGAGGTCCTCGCGGCGGTGGTGTAGCCGGTCTTGGTTCCGGTGACTGTGACGGTGAGGGTCTTGCCGGCCTGGGCAGCGGCCAGTTTGTAGGTGGCGGCGGTCGCGCCGATGACGACGACGCCGTTGGCCTTCCACTGATACTTCAGGGTCACGGGTGCCGGACCCCACGTGCCCGGGACTGCGGTCAGGGTGTAGCCGACCTTGGCGGTTCCGGTGATCGTCGGCACCGGGGCCGGCTTCAACGGCGCTGCGGACATTTCACGTACTGCTGTCGTCGTGTCGGCCGCCGCGGATGCCGGGGCAAGCGGGGCCAGGGAAAGCATCAGGACCACCACGAGGAATAATCGAATCGACAGAGGCCGGACGCGATCGAATAGCAGCATGAAAATATCCCCCAAATTGCGGCGCCCGGAACGGGCTGCGCTAGAGCCCGCAGAAATGCAGACAGCGTGAATCTAGCACGTGGAGTCGTTCCAAAACGCATCTTGGTAGTTTCGCCGGGGGCGGAAGCCGTATGCACGCGCCGCCCAGCGGACAGGGGCCCCGCCGTCGAATGTCCCGCTCGAGCAAACAAGTAGTCACTCGGATCCGGGCACCCACCGGACAAGTAGCGTCGGCTGAAAATTGAGAGTTCGCCGCCAGAAGTCGGGTAGGACCCACTCCTGTGCGGCTGTTATTCCACGCCTAGGCTCCTCGCAACTGTCAGTCCAATGACGGTCAGAAACGGGGCTCCAAGATGCGTGGACAACCAAAACCGCGGGCGTTGACCAATGCCCCGGCCGCAAAGCTGTTCTACTGGCGCTTCGCGCGACGCGGGTGGGCCGCCCTTCTGTCGGCGCTGCTCGCTTTTGCCGGGCTGTCCGTCAGCGGCACCGCCGTGGCGGATGTGGGGACGATCGCCCACGATTCGCTGCGGACGGGATGGGACCAGAACGAGACCGCGCTTTCGCCGTCGGCGGTCGCGTCCTCGAACTTCGGCCGATTGTTCTCGACAGCCGTGGACGGGCAGGTCTATGCCCAGCCACTCGTGATCGGCGGCACCGTGATTGCCGCGACGGAGAACAACAATGTCTATGGGCTGGACGGCGCCACGGGCGCGAAAAAGTGGACCCGCAACCTCGGTCCGGCATGGCCGGCATCGACCGTGAGCTGCGGTGACCTTACGCCCAACATCGGAATCACGTCCACTCCGGTCTTCGACCCGGCGACGAACAGCGTTTTCCTGATGGCGAAGACGAATGACGGACCGAGCCCGCAGCTCCCGCACTGGTACATGCACTCCCTCGATCGGACCACAGGCGCGGAGAGGGCCGGGTTCCCCGTCATGATCGGCGGAGCCCCGACCAACGATCCGACCCGTCCGTTCAACGCGATGACCGCGATGCAACGGCCCGGGCTGCTGCTCCTGGACGGGGTGGTGTACGCGGGCTTTGCCAGCCACTGTGACTACGTCCCCTTCGTCGGCTACGTCGTCGGCGTGTCGACCAGCGGCCGGCAGACCACGATGTGGGCCACCGAGTCAGGCAACAGCAACGCGGAGGGTGGGATCTGGCAGTCGGGCGGAGGACTGGTCTCCGACGGTGCCGGTCAGATCCTGTTGGCCACCGGGAACGGCATCTCCCCGAAGCCTGGCCCGGGCACGACGCCTCCCGCCACACTGGCAGAGTCGGTGGTCCGGCTCCAGGTCGGAAGCGACGGCAACCTGAAGCCCACTGACTTCTTCAGTCCCACCAACAACTTAAAGCTGGACGGGAACGACGCCGACCTTGGTTCCGGCGCCCCGATCGCCATCCCGGACGGCTATGGCACGGCGGCGCACCCGCACCTGCTGGCCCAGGTCGGAAAGGAGGGACGCATCTACCTGCTGGACCGGGACCATCTGGGCGGCATGGCGCAGGGGGCCGGCGGGACCGATGACGTCCTCGACTCAGCCGGTCCGTACAACGGGGTGTGGGGACGGCCCGCGTTCCTCGGGACGAACAGCGGCGGGTACATCTACACAGTCGGGAGCAATGGTTACCTGCGCGCGCACAAGCTCGTACCGAGCATCACGGGCGGGGTCAAGCTCGCCTCCGTCGGGACGTCCGCCGGCACCTTCGGGTTCAGCTCCGGTGCCCCGGCGGTGACCTCCAACGGCACGGACGGGTCCTCCGCCCTTGTCTGGGTTGTCTATTCCACCGGAGGGACCGGTGCCAACGCGGAATTGCGGGCCTACCGGGCCCTCCCGGACAGCACCGGGCAGCTCAAGCAGGTGTTCAGCGCCCCGCTGGGTATAGCCGCCAAGTTCTCCTCGGTGGCCACCGAAGGCGGTCGGGTGTACGTCGGGACCCGCGAGGGGCACGTGCTCTCCTTCGGCGCCCCGACAACCGCAGCGGTAGGGGCGACGAACACCGACCTGGGCACGGCCGAGGTGGGCGCCAGCCGGACTGGCACTGTGACGATCACCGCGTCCCGGGCGGTGACGGTCAGTTCCGTCACAGCAGGTGCCCCGTTCGGGATCGGAACGGTCGCGCTGCCTATGGCGCTGGCGAGTGGCGGCAGCATGACGGTCCCGGTGACCTTCTCGCCGACGGCGCCCGGACAGGCCGACGGCACGCTGACCGTAACTACGTCCGATGGCGAGACAGTCCTCCTTGGCGTCCACGGCGTCGCTACGAAGGATGGTCTGGGCGCGGCTCCGGCCGCGGTCCAGTTCACCGACGTGCCCACCGGGACGGGCAGCCGGCAGACCGTAAACATCGTCAACACCGGCGCAACCGTCGTCAAAATCACCGGCGTGACCTTGCCGGCCAACGCAGCGCTTGGAGTCGACCCGGGCACCGTCCCGGTTGTCGGACAGACCATCGAACCGCTCGCATCAGTTCCGGTGTCTTTGACCTTCAGTCCCACGACGGCGGACCCGGTGACCGACTCGCTGGTCGTCGCCAGCGACCTCGGTTCGGTAACTGTGCCGGTCAACGCGACCGCCGTTTCGGGAACGGCGCACCTGGAGCTGCCGCCCTCCCTGGACTTCGGCGTCGTCCCGGTGGGGATGTCGGCCACCAGGGACTTCACGATAAAGAACACCGGAAACATACCGATGACGCTCACCAAGGCGAAGGCGCCCCAGGGGGTCTTCTCAACGGCCACACCCATCTCCGAGGGCTTGGTGATCCCCGCGGGTGAATCCGCCTACCAGAGCGTGACCTTCACGCCGGCGGTCGTCGGGCCGGCGGGGACGCAGGATACGTACTACTTGGTCACCGCCGACGATGGCCAGGGCGCCCTGAAGGTGATGCTCACCGGAGAAGGTATCGACGACCCGATTGCGGTTAAGGCGAACCGTACCGGCGCCGGCGACCCGAGGTCTGCCCTCGGGCGCACGCTGACTCTGGAGTACCCCGTGGCCGGAGGGAAGTGTCAGGACTACGACCGAGGGGTTATCTGCTGGTCGGCAGCAACTGGGGCGCATGAGGTCCACGGAGGAATCTACCCAATCTACAAGGCCGCGGGCGGCGCCGCCGGCATCCTCGGCTTCCCCACCACCGACGAGAAGGGCACCCCGGATAAATTGGGGGCCTACAACCACTTCAACGGCTCGGGCGGGGCCTCGATCTACTGGTCGCCGGCGACGGGAGCGCACACGGTCTACGGTGCGATCCGGGCCAAGTGGGCCTCCCAGGGCTGGGAGGCGGGCCCGCTGGGCTATCCGACCACCAATCAGAAGAACTCGCCGGATGGGGTGGGGCGGTACAACCACTTCAACGGTTTGGGCGGGGCCTCGATCTACTGGTCGCCGGCGACCGGGGCGCACTCGGTCCAGGGGCTGATCCGGGCCAAGTGGGCCTCCCAGGGCTGGGAAACCGGCCCGCTGGGCTACCCCGCCACGGATCAGAAGAACTCGCCGGATGGGGTGGGGCGGTACAACCACTTCAACGGTTCGGGCGGGGCCTCGATCTACTGGACTCCGTCGACCGGGGCGCACTCGGTCCAGGGGCCGATCCGGGCCAAGTGGGCCTCCCAGGGCTGGGAAACCGGCCCGCTGGGCTATCCGACCACGGATCAGAAGAACTCGCCGGATGGGGTGGGGCGGTACAACCACTTCGACGGTTCGGGCGGGGCCTCGATCTACTGGTCGCCGGCGACGGGGGCGCACTCGGTCCAGGGGCTGATCCGGGCCAAGTGGGCCTCCCTGGGCTGGGAAACCGGCCGGCTTGGCTACCCCGTCACCGACGAGTACTCGGTTCCCTTTGGCCGGGCATCGGATTTCCGCGGCGGCCGGCTGGTCCTTGACTCGCGGACAGGCGTGGTCAGCGGATAGCGCCTCCGCCGTCCCCGGATCTGCCGTCGAGAGAATGTGGGAAGCGCCGCCAAGTAGCCTCGGGTTGTCCGGGTGAAAGTGGCCGCCGTAGCAGGCGCAAGAGGCCGCGGCGGCCTGCGCGCGGCCGGTTTCAGTCCACCGGCAGGAGCCAGGTCAGGTCCGAGCCGTCGCCTTCGATGTGGCGGGCAAGTTCTGCGTTGAACGTACGGCCGTACTCCGCGCCGATGTGCTCCTGGAACGCCGCCTCGTCCCGGTAGACCTCGAAGACAAAATACTGCCGCGGATCCGTCTCGCGCGTGCACGGCAGGAACAGGACATTGCCGGGTTCGCGGCGGACGTTTTCGGTAAGCTCGCGCATCATGTCGGCGACTCTGGCTTCGCTGCCTGATTTGACGGTGAATTCCGCGTACAACGTTCTGGTCATGGTGTGTCCTTGATCTGTAGGGTTTGTCCGCAGTCGGGTGGCGGCTTCAGTTTGGCGGCCGGAGCTCGCCGGAGCCCCGGGGTATCAGTTCGGTGGGGACAACGTAGGTCCGGGGCTGGACGTGGTCGCCGTCGATCCTGGCCAGCAGCCGCTCGGCAGCAAGTTTGCCGATGCGCTCCGGGTGCTGGGCGATCACGGTGATGCCTGGATCCATCATGTCGGCCAGGGAGAAGTCGTCGAAGCCGAGCAGCGCCGTGCGCTTGCTCAGCCCTAGATCTTTCAGCGCGCGCATGGCACCGAAGGTGACGAGGTTCTGGCTGGAAAAGATCGCCGTGGGGGGATCATCGGAGCCGAGCAGCGCGTGTGCCGCGCGGCAGGCCGATTCCTCATCATGCAGGCCCTCGAGGACGGGAATGGTGGAGCTGACGATGCCTGCCCGGCCGAGTTCTTCCGTGAATCCCCTCCGGCGTTCCCGGGCCGTCTGGATATCGGTACGGTCCCCAAGGTAGGCGAGTTTCCGGTGGCCGTGGCTGATCAGATGCGCGGCCGCCTTGGCCGCGCCGGCGGCGTTGTCAGTGACGACGGCGTCCGCTTCGATGCCCACAGGTTCACGGTCGATGAAAACCATGGGCAGATCCCTCGAATGCTCCGGAATGACGTAGGCCTGGCTCTTGGCGATGGGCGTCAGGACCAGGCCGTCGACGCGGCGTCGAAGAAACGCAGCAACGAGGGTCTTCTCCCGCTCGGGATCGTCATCGAGGCTGGCCGCGAACACCGCTATCCCGCGGGCAGCCAGGGCGTCTTCAATGGCCCGGTGGATTTCCCCGCTGAAGGGGTTGGCCACGCTGGGCAGCAGCAGGCCGATGGACAGCGTCCTGCGTCCGGTGCGCCTCAGGCTGCCTGCCGCTATGTCCAGTTGGTAGTTCAACTGCTTGGTCGCCTTCAGGACGCGGAGCCGGGTGGCCTCTGTGACGCCCGCCTCGTCGTTCATTACCCGGGAAACGGTCTTGGTCCCTACCCCGGCCAGGGCGGCCACGTCCCGCATGGTGGGGCGGTTGTTAGCGGGTTCGGCCCGGTAACGATTCGACATCGTTGTCAAAGAACTTCTCCTTTAGCCTGATCCACTGCTTGACTCGGCTGTGTGATCCTGATTACATGCTACCTGACATCGTTGTCAGGCACAGAGTGTGCCGCCCGAAAACAGGAGATTCAATGTTGAGTTCCAAAACCCCCCGGTCCAAGGCTACTCGTCTCCTCGCCGCCGGCGCGGTCCTGACCCTTGCCGGGCTGGGCCTGACTGCCTGCGGCGGAACTTCCGCCCCGGCCGCGACCGGAACCGCTGCCGCCGCGGAGAAGGTCGGTGTTTCGCTGATCGTCAAGACCACCACGAACCCGTTCTTCGTGTCGATGCAGGACGGTGCCAAGAAGGCCGCGGAAGCGGACGGAGTGGATCTGAAGCTGGCCGCCGGCAAGGCCGATGGCGACGAGGACACCCAGATCCAGGCGATCGAGAACGCCATCTCCAAGGGCGACAAGGGCATCTTGATCACCCCCAATGGCCCCTCCGTAGTTGATGCACTGAAGAAGGCCAAGGATGCCGGGCTGTTCGTCATCGCGCTGGACACCCCTCCGGACCCGGCCGACGCCGCGGACATCACCTTCGCCACGGATAACTTCGCCGCCGGCGAACTGATCGGGAAGTGGACCGCGGCACAGCTGGACGGGAAGAAAGCCACCATCGCCCTGCTTGACCTCTTCGATGACAAGGTCGTATCCGTCGACTACAACCGTGACCAGGGATTCCTGACAGGCCTGGGCATCGACACGGCAGACAAGAAGAAGAACGGCGACGAGGCCAAGACCGGAAAGTACACCGGCGGCAAGGGCGGCGACTACGAGATCGTCGGCAGCCAGGCCACGCAGGGTGCCGAAGACGGCGGCCGCACGGCCATGGAGACTCTGCTCTCCAAGAACCCGGCCGTGAACGTCGTTTACACGATCAACGAACCCGCAGCGGCAGGGGCCTTCGAGGCCCTGAAGTCCGCCGGCAAGGAAAAAGATGTCCTGGTCGTCTCTGTTGACGGCGGCTGCGCCGGCGTCAACAGCGTCAAGTCCGGCATCATCGGCGCAACTGCGCAGCAGTACCCGGTCAAGATGGCCGAGCTGGGAGTGAAGGCGATCGTCGAACTCGCGAAGACAGGC
This sequence comes from Arthrobacter sp. UYEF20, assembly GCF_040546335.1. Classification (NCBI taxonomy): domain Bacteria; kingdom Bacillati; phylum Actinomycetota; class Actinomycetes; order Micrococcales; family Micrococcaceae; genus Arthrobacter; species Arthrobacter sp. UYEF20. The sequence goes on from NZ_JBEPNP010000029.1 coordinate 18,974, forward strand.
AAGAAGCCAGCCAACTCCGAAGGCCTGGACTTCTATAACACCGGCGTCGAGCTCGTCACGGATAAGGCCGCCAGCGGTGTCAAGAGCATCGGCACCGCGGATGCATCGAAGATCTGCTGGGGCAAGTAACCCGCACCGCCTACTGGCGCCGGGGCGGCGCGTGGCACGCCCGCCCCGGCACCCTCCCCTTAGCAAACGCAAAAAGCAACCGAACATGGAAGTTCAGGAGCAATCGTGACCCAGCAACAAATGGCCGGTCCGCCCGGTACCCGGCATCCGGATCTGGCCGAGGAATTCCTCGACCGCCAGACGCCCCTCAGCCGCATCCGCAACGTCCTCCACCGCTACCCGGCGGTCAGCCCGGCCATCGTCCTGCTGGTCGCCGTGATCGTGTTCGGACTGCTCAACGACAGATTCCTGCGCGTCGAAAACCTCTCACTGATCACCCAGCAGGTCGCCGTCGTCGGAACCCTGGCTATCGCACAGACCCTCATCATCCTCACCGCTGGGATCGACCTTTCCGTCGGCGCCGTGATGATTCTGTCCTCCATAGTGGTCGCACAGCTCGCCGTGAGCAACGGCGTCCCCGCCCCGCTCGCACTGCTGGCAGGGCTCGTTGTCGGGCTCGCCGCAGGGGCACTGAACGGATTCCTCGTCACCCGGCTCAGGCTTCCCCCGTTCATCGTCACCCTCGGCACACTGAACATCTTCGTCGCCCTGACGCTCCTGTACTCCAACGGCGCCACTGTCCGCGGCTCGAGCATGCCGGGGCTGCTCACCTGGACCGGAACCACGTTCCCGGTCGGCCCGGTCCGGATCTCCATCGGCGTCGTACTGATGCTGCTCGTCTACATCGCGGTCGCGTTCATCCTGGGCAAGACCGCCTGGGGACGCCACGTCTACGCAGTCGGCGACGATAAAGAAGCAGCCCGCCTCGCCGGAATCGCGGTCAACAAAGTCCTGATGAGCGTGTATCTGGCCGCCGGAGCCGTCCTGGCCGTCGGCGCCTGGATCCAGATCGGGCGCACCAACGCCGCCAGCCCCAACGCCGGCATGGACCTGAACCTGGACTCCATCACCGCCGTCGTGATCGGCGGCACCAGCCTCTTCGGCGGCCGCGGCTCCGTCTGGGGCACCCTGCTCGGCGCGCTGATCGTCGGCGTTTTCCGCAACGGTCTCTCCCTCGCCGGCCTGGACATCCTGTACCAGACCCTCGCAGTGGGCATTCTCATCATTCTCGCTGTGTCCATCGACCAGTGGATCCGAAAGGTCAAGTCATGACCGCCACAGACATCTCCTCCGCCACGCCCGGAACACGGCAGCCGATCCTGCAGGCACGGAACCTCGTCAAGACCTTCGGGCGCGTCGTCGGCCTGGACGGCGTCAGCCTGGACCTCTACCCGGGCGAAGTGCTTGCCATCATCGGTGACAACGGGGCAGGAAAGTCCACCCTGATCAAATGCCTCACGGGCGCGGAAATCCCGGACTCCGGAGAGCTGACCGTCTCCGGTCAACCCGTCCACTTCAAGCGACCCCAGGATGCCCGCATCCACGGGATCGAAACCGTTTACCAGAACTTGGCCGTATCACCGGCCCTCGATGTCGCATCCAACCTGTTCCTGGGCCGGGAAGAACGGCTGCCGGGTCCGCTCGGCAAGCTCTTCCGCGTCCTCGACACCAAGGGCATGCGGAAAAAGGCCGAGGAAGAGCTGGCACGTCTGGGCATTTCCACCCTGCAGGACGTCACCGTCCCGGTGGAGAACCTGTCCGGGGGCCAGCGCCAGGCCGTCGCCGTTGCCCGCGCCGCAGCCTTCGGATCAAAAGTGGTGGTGCTCGACGAACCCACCGCGGCCCTGGGGGTGCGCGAATCCAACCAGGTTCTGCAGCTGGTCCGCGACCTCAGGGACCGCGGCCTGCCCGTGATCCTGATCAGCCACAACATGCCCCACGTCTTCGACGTGGCGGACAGGATCCACATCCAGCGTCTGGGCAAGTGCGCGGCCACCATCACTCCGCAGTCCCACACCATGACCGACGCCGTCGCCATCATGACGGGCGCCGCCACGGCCTAGAGTCCGGCTGCACCCGTTTGCTTGGATCGCCAACCCTCTCCGTCCGCGGACCTGTCAGCCGGTCCGCGGACGGACCCATCTGCTGTTGGGACCGGCGAAACCACAGAAATGCCAAGAAAGACAGGACATGAAAAACACCGAGCCCGCGAGTTCCGCACGGAATATCTTCGACGCCATCGTCGTAGGCGAAGCCCTCATCGACATCGTCACCTCGGCCGACGGCACCAGTGAACACCCCGGCGGATCACCGGCCAACGTCGCCTACGGCCTCGGACGGCTCGGCGTGAGCACCGGACTGCTGACAGCCATTGGCGACGACGAACGCGGCGGCGAGATCGAGGCACACCTGCGCGCCGGGGGAGTGGTGCTCCTGCCGGGTTCCCGTTCCCTGGCCCGCACTGCGTCAGCCACGGCGACCCTCGCCGCGGACGGCTCCGCCAGCTACGAATTCGACATTGACTGGAAACTGCCTCCCGTCGCCCCCGCCCACCTCCCTCGGGTGCTCCACACGGGGTCAATCGCCACCTTCCTCGCGCCGGGAGCCGGCACCGTCAAATCACTTCTGGAACAATCCCACCGCTCCTGCCTGGTCACCTACGACCCCAACATCAGGCCCGCCCTGCTTGGCAGCCATGCGCAGGCCCAAGGCGTCTTCGAGGACCTCGTTCCGCTCACCGACGTCGTCAAACTCAGCGACGAGGACGCCCTGTGGCTCTACCCCGGGAAGACCCTTGAAGACACCGCCAGGCATATCCTTCGCCTGGGCGCCGGTCTGGCCGTCATCACCCGGGGCCCGGAAGGGTCCCTCCTGGCCACCGCCGCAGCAGAGCTGAGCGTCCCGTCGGTGAAATCCCAGGTCGCGGACACCATCGGAGCCGGCGACTCCTACATGGCGGCGCTGATTCTCGGGCTGCTTACACGGGCCGGCGAGGGACTCGGCCCCGAGGTCCTGGATCGGCTGGGCCGGACAGCCTCCATGGCAGCAGCGATCACGGTACGCCGTCCCGGAGCGAACCCCCCGACGCTGGAGGAACTGGAGCACCATCTGCAAGCACCTGAGGCGGCGGCGCACGCCCACGCCTGAAGCCAGGGCATGCCGCACGGCCTTTAACGCCGCACGGCCTTGCCCCGGATTCCCGGGGCAAGGCCGAACATGGGCTCTCGGAGGCGACAGGCTATTCCGGGACCACCAGTGCCGGCGTGTCCTGCCGGATGGTCTCGCCGCGGAAGAAGGCTGGCCGGAGCCGCGCCATGAGGATCATGAACACCCCGCCAAGCGCCAGGACGCCGATGCCCAGCACAAAGACCAGTCCCACACCGAGGAACTCCGATCCGCTGCCAAACTCGGGCGCCCAGCTGTCCACAGCGGTCTGCAGGAACACCACGAACAAGCCGGCCCCGCCCAGCAACGGGCACAGCAGCCGCAGAAAGAAGTGGCGGGCGCTGCTGAAGACGCTTTCGCGGAAATACCAGACGCACGCGAAGGCCGTCAGCCCGTAGTAGAAGCAGATCATCAGGCCGAGCGCCAGAATGGTGTCGTTGAGGACGTTTTCGCTGATCACGTGCATCACGGCGTAGAAGCCTGCCGAGACCACGCCGGCTGCCACGGTGGCGAATCCGGGGGTGGAAAAGCGCTTGCTGACGTGGCTGAACGGCTTGGGCAGCGCGCCGTAGTGGGCCATCGCCAGGAGGCTGCGCGAGGGCGACGTGAACGTTGACTGCAGCGAGGCCGCCGAGCTCGAGAGCACCGCGAGTGACATCAGGATGGCGAACGGCCCCATGATGGGGGAGGCCAGTGCCGTGAAGATGTTCGCCTGGTTGTCGGCGTTGGTCAGGCCGATCCCGGTGTCTCCGACCCCGGCGAACATCATGGTGGCGATGGTGACGACGAGATAGATCCCCAGGACCACGACGGCGGTCAGGGTCCCGGCGATGCCTGCGGTCTTTTTGCCGTTGGAGGTTTCTTCATTGACCGTCAGGCAGACATCCCAGCCCCAGTACACGAAGATGGACAGGGAGATACCGGCCGCGATCTGGCCGAAGGTCTGAATCTTGGTGACGTCGAACCATTCCCAGCTGAACGGGATGGCCGTTTCCGAGGTGGACCAGTTGGCGAAGGCCATGACGACGAACAACGCCAGGACCAGCAGCTGAAAGCCGACCAGCCCGTACTGGACCAACTTGGTGGTGTGCAGGCCGCGGTAACTAATCCAGACGGCCAGGGCGACGAACACGAAGCAGGTGAGGACGTTCAGGGGTTTGTTGGCCGCGAGATCGGCCAGCTCCGGAGCGCCGGTCAGCTGCGCCAGGAAAAGGTAGAAGAAATCCACCGCCACACCGGCCAGGTTGGATAGCACGATGATGTTGGCCGCCAGCAGCCCCCAGCCGCCCATCCAGCCCACCCAGGGGCCGAATGCTTTTGTGACCCAGGTGAAGGTGGTGCCGCTGTCCGGGGAGTCGGCGTTGAGTTCCCGGTAGGCGAGGGAGACCAGGATCATCGGGATGAAGCCGATCAGGAAGATCACCGGCAGCTGCAGCCCGGCTTCGCTGACGGTCGGGCCAAGGGCGCTCGTGAGGGTGTACGCGGGAGCGATTGTCGAGATCCCCAGGACCACGACGGCGAGCAGGCCAAGCTGTCCGCCTTTCAGGCCTTTTCCGGTGATGCCGTGGGCTGAACCGGCGGCGTCGGTGACGGCTGCGCGGTCAGGCGTGGAAGTCTGGCGGCTGGTCTGAGTCATGTCCGGCCTTTCTAGGAGGCAGCAGGTTGTTGTTGGGTGATGCAGTGAATGCCGCCCCCGCGGGCGAAGAGCTCGCGGGCGTCGATGCCCACAACCCGCCGGCCGGGGTAGGCGTCTGCGAGGATGCGGAGCGCCTTCTCGTCGTTGGGATCGGAGAAGGTGCAGGCTATGACGCCCCCGTTGACCACCAGGTGGTTGATGTAGCTGTAGTCAACGAACCCCTCCTCATCCGAGAGGGCCAGGGGCGCGGGGACTTCGATGATGTTCCACTCCCGGCCGGCGGCGTCACGCGTGGTGGACAGGAAGCTGATGATGTCCCGGCTGACCTCGAAATCCGGGTGCTCGGGGTTCTGCTGCGAATGGACCAGCAGCGTGCCCGGGGACGGGATGGCGGCCACGATGTCCACGTGTCCGCGGGTGCCGAATTTTTCCGAGTCCCGGGTCAGGCCGCGCGGGAGCCAGATGGCGTGGGTGGCGCCGATGGTCCGGGCCAGTTCGGCTTCAACGTCTTCCCGGACCAGCCCGGGGTTGCGCCCCGGGTCCAGCTGGACGGTTTCGGTGATCAGCACGGTGCCTTCGCCGTCGACCTGGATGCCGCCGCCCTCGTTGACGAGGGCGGACGGAATGTGGGCAGCCTGGGAGCGGCCGGCCACCTCTGCGGCGATTTTGGCGTCCTTGTCCCACGATGCCCACTCCTGGGCTCCCCAGCCGTTGAAGACCCAGTCCACGGCGCCAAGGGTTCCGTTGCCGTCCAGCACGAAGCTGGGGCCGATGTCGCGCATCCAGGCGTCATTGAGTTCCGCGGTGAGCACCTCGACGCCGGGGCGGAGGTAGCGTCCGGCAATATCGACGTCGTCCGGGTTGACGATGACCGTGACCGGTTCGAAGTCGACGACGGCGTTGGCAACGGCGGCCCAGACGGAGCGGGCGGCGTGGGCTTCTTCGGCCGTCTCGCCGAGGGTGTATCCGCCGGTGGGGAATGCCATCCAGATCCGCTCCTGCGGCGCGGTCTCGGCGGGCATGTGCCAGGCGCTCATGCGGTCACCTCGAGGTACACGGGTGCCTCGCCGCCGAGCGGCGCTTCCCGGCGCACGGGATGCGTGAGCCGGGCGTAGGTGTCCGGGCGGCGGGTGGCCAGGAACGGAAAGAGCGTCAGCCAGTCCCGCCGCTGGTCCAGGTCCAGGTCGGCGACGAGGACGGCGGACTCACCCCGCGGGGCCTGGACGAGGATCCGGCCATAAGGATCCGAGATGAAGGACGAGCCGTAGAAGTTCAGCGTCCCCTCGTTGCCCCAGCGGTTGGGGGCGACCATGAAGAGGCCGTTGGCGATGCCGTTGCCGACGATGACCTGCTGCCAGAGCGGCTGGGTGTCAAAGTCCGGATGGTCCGGCTCGGAACCGATGGCGGTGGGGTAGACCAGGATTTCGGCGCCGCCGAGGGAGTAGAGGCGGGCGAGTTCCGGGAACCATTCGTCCCAGCAGGTGGGCATGCCCAGCCGTGCGCCGCCGAGTTCGGCCGGGGCATGGACCTCGTAGGCGTCGTCGGAGGCGGGACCCTGGCGGAAGAACTTGTCCTCGTAGTACCCGGCCGTCACCGGGATGTGCAGCTTGTGGGTGCGGGCCAGCAGTTCGCCTGCCGGGGACACCAGGATTGCCGTGTTCAGTCCGAGGCCGTCGTCCGTGCCGTCGGGGTGGTCCGAGCGCTGGTAGAGCGAGGCGTGGATGCAGATCCCGTGGCGGCGGGCGGCCTCGGCGGCGAAACGGAACGTGGGCCCGGTCAACAGATCTTCTGCTGTGTCCGAGGGGCGCGGACGCACCGCTCCGGGCCGCGAGATGTCGTTTTCGGGAAGCGTAGCGGCCGGATAGCGGGAGAGCGTGAGCTCCGGGAGGAAGACGACGGTGGCGCCCAGCCGGGCTGCGCGCTCAATTCCCTCGTCGAGTTCGGCGCGGAGGGCGGCCATGTCCGGGTGCCAGCGGTGCTGGACCAGCCCGACCCGGAGTGCCGGGCGTGTTGACGGCTCGGTCCGGGCCAGCGAAGGCGGCGCATTCAGGCAGGTGATTTCGATCATTTGGTTACTCCAGTGAGATGGACGTCACTAAATGAATGACGTTCATTTAGTATGGACGCGGACGGCACCGGAAGGCAAGGGTTAAATGAATAAAGTTCATTTTGTTACGAAGGTGGCTGTCCGCGTTCCCGGCGGTGGCGTGGGGCAGGTCGCCCCGCGGGGACGTTAGGCCCGCCGGGACATTAGGCCCTTGACCCCACAAAACGGCGGGCGGAGTCTGGGCGTATGACTGAAACGAATCCGGAAAAGACGCCGGACATCAAGTCCACCCAACTCCACGAACAACCGACCGCCGTCGTGCGCGAAACCGTCCCGATGACTGCCCTGCGCGAATTCTTCAGCAGGGCCTATGCCGCTGTGATGGGCGCCGTGCAACAGCAGCACGTCCAGCTGGCCGGACCGCCGTTTGCGCTCTACCGGGGGATGCCCACCGACGTCGTCGACGTCGAGGCGGGTTTTCCGCTGGCCGCGCCCTTCCCGGGCACCGCCGAAGGTGGTGTGACGGCCGGGGCGCTCCCCGCCGGCCAGGCGTTCGAGGCGATGCACATCGGATCGTACGAGACCCTGGAGGACACGTACCACGCGCTCATGGCGCGGATGGAAGCCGAGGCGGTGACACCCGCGGAGAAGATGTGGGAGTACTATCTCAGCGATCCGGCGACCGAGCCGGATCCCTCAAAATGGAAGACCCTTGTCGTCTGGCCGGTGGCCTGAGAGGCGGCTCAGACGCCGGCGCGCAAGGGGCTGGGCGACGCAAAGTGTCTGTTTGAACACACTATGCTCCAACTCCGTGCATAATGTCCTAAACTGCTTCACTGAGGGCCTGAAATGGCGCTGCGCAGCAACGAAAGTGAACCCCGACATGGCTACCGATTATGATGCCCCACGCAAGACAGAAGAAGAGTCTCCCGCCGAATCGGTGGAGGCCCTTCAGGCGTCCCGCGGCGGTGGCGCCCAGACCGCTATTATTGACGTCGACGAGAACGACACGGCTGAAGGCATCGACCTTCCCGGTGCCGATCTCTCCGGCGAAGAGCTGACCGTCATTGTTGTTCCGGAGCAGTCCGATGAATTCACCTGCTCCTCCTGCTTCCTGGTCCGCCACCGGTCCCAGGTGGCCAAGGAAAAGAACGGCCTGAAGTACTGCCGCGACTGCGAAGGCTAGGGGACTTCGGAGCGCGCGGCACCCACTTCAAAGCACAAAAAGTATTACCCAGCAAAGCGTCGGCACCCCAGCGGGGACCGGCGCTTCGTTGCATCCGTGGTGTTTGTCAAGCCGGGCGACGGCGGGGATATCGCCTTGTGATCAGCCGCGCCGCAGCTTAACGGTTGGGCGCCGATCCTCCCGCGGCCCTCGATTCGGCCCGGAAATGCTCCTAGTCTGAAGCTATCTCATCGCTTCAGGGGGCGGTCCAAATGAAGAAGATCCAGGTATGGCTCGCAGCCGTGTTGCTGGCCGTCGGCATGGTGCTGGTGGCATCCGGGCCGGCCTCGGCGGAACCCTATTGCGGCCTGGTGTGGGGATCCCTGGCCAAGGCTGATCCGGCGCTGAGCCAGGCCAAGGTGACCAACGTACGCACCGGTCAGCACTACTGCTTCGACCGGCTGGTGATCGATCTCAACGGCCCGGTGGCGGGGTACACCGTCCGCTACGTTCCGCAGGTGACCCAGGGCGGATCGGGCGCCGGGGTGCCGCTGAGGGGCCAGGCGTTCCTCCAGCTGACGGTCAACGCTCCGGCCTACGATGACGCCGGCAACTCCACCTACAACCCGGCGGACAAGAATGAACTCACCACTGTCACGGGCTACCAGACGTTCCGGCAAGTGGCTTTTGCCGGCAGTTTTGAGGGCTACACGACGCTTGGGCTCGGGGTCCGCGCTCGCCTGCCGTTCCGGGTGTCCACCCTCGCCGGGCCAGACGCCGGCTCACGGCTCGTGATCGACGTCGCGCATTTCTGGTGAGTGCGGCGTCAGTGACGCCGGGGTTTTGTATGGCAGGGCCTGCTACAGCGCGTTGAGCTCCGCCCGGAGCGGGTAGTCGCGGCCGTCCAGCACGAGTTGCGTGCAGCTCCGGGTGGCCGGGTTGAGCACGAGCGGGGCCATCAGGTTGACCGTGGTGGAGCCGGGGGAGTGGTTGAGGACCACCAGCACCTGGGGCGCCGCGCCCTGTTCCAGTTCGAGGGCCTCCAGCGACGCGGACGGAATCGGCGGGTCGTAGCCCGGCACAAACACGGCCGCGTCGGCGAGGAACAGCCGCACCGGGGTGGAGCTTGACTCCAGGGCGTAGAGACCCGCCGCGCCCTCGACGCTTCGAAGCGTGAAGTCGTGCACGTGCTCCAGGCCCGGCATGGGGGCGGTGAAGGCGACGGGGGTGTCCATCACGGCTGTGCTCACCGGAGGAAGTCCATCAGCGTGGGCTGCAGGACCCGTGCCGTGGCGGCCAGGGCCACCTGATAGTTGGTTTCCTGAAGTTTCAGATCCATGATAACGCTGCCAAGATCTAACTTTTCTATGCCCATCTTCTGCGCATCCAAGTTGGCCTCCAAATCTGTATTGACGTTGCCGGCACGTTCCAGCTGCGCCTGCCGTGTTCCTATCTCAGCACGTCCGTTGACGATGCTATTAAACCCAGTATCCACGTTGCCGAGTTGCGACGACGTGGGGGCCGTTCCGCTCCTCAACGCATCAGAGATCGACTTGACGGAGTCGAAGACGGAGCCTGTCGCGCTGCCGAAGATCGCCTGGCCGTCGGCGTCGACACGAACAGACTGGGTCGCACTGAAGCGACGTTCGACGGGGCTGAGGCCGGCGCCGTTAAAGGCGGGAGGTATGGGGCCGCTGAACGCTTCGGGGTTATCCGAGTTCCCGGCAAAGATGTTCCGGCCAAGGTGCTTGGTGTTAGCGATCGAAACAAGGTCCTTGTTCAGGGCCTCCAGCTCAAGGGCGATGGCGTCCCGGCCGGACTGGTTCAGCGAGCCGTTTCCTGCCAGCACGGTGAGGTCCTTGACCCGGTGCATCACGTTGGTGGCCTGCTCGAGCGCGGAATCCGCCGCTGTGAGCCAGGTGTTGCCGTCGTCGATGTTCCGGCCGTACTGGGCGTTGGCAGCGAGAAGCGAACGGGTTTCGAGCGCCTTGGCCGTAGCGGCCGGGTCGTCCGAGGGGCGGGAGATCTTGTTGAGTGTGGTGGCCTTTTCCTGCAGCTCGGCCAGCCTGGACTGCTGGGTCTGCAGCGTCCGCTGGGCGTTCGCGCTCATGGTCAGGTTCGTTACCCGGTTCAGCATGGGTCTACCTTCCTACCAATCCGGTGCGGTTGATCAGGACATCGAGGGCCTCGTCGACGGCGGTCATCACGCGGGCCGCGGCCTGGTAGGCGTGTTGGTTGGTGAGCAGGCTGACGTTTTCTTCGTCAAGGCTCACGGAGGCCTGTGAGGCGCGACCGGTGAGGGCAGAGGCCTGGGCGGCATTGGTGAGCGACTCGTGCTGCTGGGCTCCGCGGGACTGCACGCCGATGGCGGTCACGATGCCTGACCAGACCTTGTCCGGCGAACCTACACCGGTACCGAGCTGCGAGATCAGGTCCGCGATGCTGGTGTCCAGGGCGCCCTTGTTCGGGAGCTTGAGTGCAATGCCAGTAATGTCGGGGGGGCCCTTGATGCCGAGAGCTTCGCTTCCGACTGGGCCGATTGTGAAGAAGTTCTGACCCGTCAGCCCCGGATTGCCCGAGGCGTCGTCCGGGAGCTGGCCGTCCCGATGGACGTCATTGACGATCCTGGCCAGTTCGGTGGCGAAGCCGTTGTAGGCCGCCGCCGCCTGGGCGGTTGCTCCGCCTTTGTCTGCCGGGGCCAGTACCGAGAGTGCACCGGCGATTTCGCCGCCATCAAGGGCCGCCACGCCACTGGGCTTGGTCCACTCGACGCGAGGCGCGTTGCCGTTGGCATCGGCCAGCCTCGTTGCGCCAGCCAGCTGCAACGTCCGGACGGAACCGCCCGTGACGAGGGCGTTGCCGCCGATGAGGACGTCCACGGTGCCATCGGCCTGTTCGCGGACGGTGCCGCCAGCTAGGCCGGCGATCTTGTCAGTAAGTTTGGCGCGAGCATCGATCAGCTCGTTTGCTGAGCCTCCGGCGGCGAGGGTGGAACGGATCGTCGTGTTGTAAGAAGCGACCTGGGCGGCTGCTGCGTTGACGGCGGTTACGTTGTCTGACGCTTGGGCGCGAACGCTGGTCCACTGGGAATCCAGTGCCTGGTAGGCGGAAGAGATCTTGTCTGTCACCGAGTTGGCGGCGGTCAGGAGCAGTCCCCGGGGGCCGGATTTATCAGGCTGTGTTGCGGCGCCCTGCCACGCTGACCAGAAGCCCTGCAATGCGGTGGAAATGCCGTTATCGCCCGGTTCCTGGAGGATGCCTTCGATACCCTGCAGCGCCGAGGATCGGACGCTCGCGTAGCCGGCCTGGGCACCTGTGGAGCGGACGCCGGCGTCGAGGAAGCTGTTGCCGAGGCGTGCGATGGCGTCCACGGACGCACCCTGGCCGGGCTGCAACAGCCCGCCGCTGAAGAGTCCACGGGCCGGCGCGGCCAGCGAGGACTGTTCGACGCGCTGCCGGGTGTAGCCCTCGGTGGCGGCATTGGCGATGTTCTGGCCGGCCACGTTCATGCCCTGCTGGGCTGCCGTCAGTCCACGGTAGGCGGTGTTCAGGGCGCCGAAGGTGCTCATTCGCTTCCTTAGAATTGCTTGTCGAAGATGCGGGAACCGGCGGATTCCCCGGTCTTGCCGTGCGCGTCGTAGGTACCGGCGGCGGGGCGCAGGTCGGCCAACGACTCCTGGGTGGAGCGGACGGCGGTGCGCAGGTACTGCTCGTTGGAGTCGCGCAGTTCCTTGATGAGGGCCGTCTGGCGGGTCAGCGCGGCCAGGTGCGCGGTGAGAACCTCGGACCAGGCGCCTTCCGGGGCCGCGGCGGCCAATTCCGCCAGGGACGCGTTAGTCGGGAGGCCCCAGACCTCGGCGACGACGGCAGCCTCGATGGTGCGGGCCAGGCTCGCCTGCGAAAGGTGCCCCAGGACCTGCTCTACTTCTTTGGTCCCGTGCGGGAGCCAGCGTGACTTGCCAGAGGTCAGCAGGAGCTGTTCTTCCTCGAGCTTGAAAGTGAGAACGTCCAGGAGTTCACGCTCCCGCCACAGCAGGGCTGAAAGTTCGTGGATGGCCATGGTCCGGACGGCTCCCTCAAAGGTGACTAAAGCGTTGGTGCCGGGCATGCAGTACATAAAGGAGTCGGCTGCAGCCATCAGCAGGGTTCGTAGAAACTATCGGCAGGGGTGGGGGATCCGTTAGCGGCAACAAGGCGGATTACCTGCGGAGTGGCAAGGAAAGCCGTTCGGAAAAGAATTTTGGATTTCTGCTTACCTGTGCTTCCGAAAGGGCGATAACTACTCCTGAAGGCCCACGGATGGGCCATCGCTTACAGTCCCACTCACGGAGGAAACATCATGGGCTTCGTCATTAACAACAACCTTGCGGCCAACAACTCTTACCGCAGCCTTAACGCCACGCAGAACGATCTCTCCAAGTCCCTGGAGAAGCTGTCCACCGGCCTGCGCATCAACCGTGCCGGCGACGACGCAGCAGGCCTGTCCATCTCGGAAGGCTTGAAGTCCCAGGTCACCGGCTCGGCCCAGGCCGCCCGTAACGCCCAGGACGGCATCTCGGTCATCCAGACCGCTGAAGGCGCACTGACCGAGGTTCACTCCATTCTGCAGCGCGTTCGTGACCTCGCCGTTCAGGCCGGTAACGACTCCAACAACGATGATGCACGGACGGCCATCAAGACCGAATCGGACGCCCTCGGTGACGAACTGCTCCGTATTGGTACATCGACTAACTTCAACGGCATCAAGCTGCTCTCCGGCGCAACTTCCGGTAGCGGTGGCGGGGACATGACGTTCCAGGTCGGCGCAGGCTCTGTCGCTGCTGATGACCAGATCACGGTCAGCACATCCAGTGCCGGCATGGACCTGGCCACGATCGGTGCAGCAATCAAGGCCAACCTCTACACCAACGCCACGACGGCCGCAGCATCGATCGCCGTTGCCGACACGCAGATCAAGGATGTGTCCAGCTCCCGCTCGGATCTGGGTGCAGCCCAGAACCGTCTTGAGCACACGATCAAGACCCTGAACGTGTCCGGTGAGAACCTGCAGGCCGCTCAGTCACGCATCGCCGACGTCGACATGGCTCAGGAAATGGTCAAGTTCACCAAGGCCAACATCCTGTCCCAGGCCGGCACGGCCATGCTGGCCCAGGCAAACCAGTCCAGCCAGGGTGTTCTTTCGCTCCTGCGCTAAACAGGTTCCGGCAGTCCCGTAGTCCAGAAATGAGTCTGCCACCCTGATCGGACGAAGCGACACCCCCGATCAACGCACTGCGGAAGGGCCGGACGATTGCAGAAATGCAGCGTCCGGCCCTTACGTGCAACATCTGAATTTCCGACCACCAAGCACCAGTGATCATTTGCAGCAATGAGAGGCAGCGATGGGAATCTCACTCGACGGACTAGCCAGCGGGCTCGATACCACCGCGCTCATCAGCTCCGTGATGCAGGTTGAGGCCATCCCGCAGACTCTCCTCAAGAACAAATCCGCTGGCATTCAGTCCATGGTGTCCGCACTACAGGGCCTTAACGGCAAGGTCGCGGCCCTTGCCACCCAGGCCACCGCCGCGGCCAAGCCCGGCGCCTTGGACCTCTTTGCCGGGACAACGAGCAGCGACAACGTCGCCGTCACCACCACGGCCGCTGCAAGGGCCGGCTCCATCGACTTCCAGGTAACCAAGCTCGCGCAGACCCAGGTCACCGTGACGCCCAAAGTGAACGCGGTGGTCGGATGGCCGTATGCCACCATGACCATCAACAGCGGGGGCGTTGATTACACGATCGAGCCGCTCTCGAGCAACCTCGACGACGTCGTGACCGCCGTCAATGCAGCCGGAGCCGGTGTCACTGCCAGCAAGGTGGCTGTTGGCGGCGGGGACTTCCGGCTCCAGTTCACCGCAACGAAGTCCGGCGAAGCCGGGGCCTTCACGGTCAAAGACCCGGCAGCTACTTTCACCGACGTCAAAGCCGCGCAAGACGCCGAAATCGCCCTCTGGCCAGGCACCGCCGCAGCCCAGACCGTGAAATCCTCGACGAACACCTTTGCTGACCTGCTCCCCGGCGTGTCCGTCACAGCCAAAGAAGTGACGGCCGCTCCCGTCACGCTCACCGTGGCCCGTGACGCCGCCGGCATCACCAAGCTCGCCTCCGACCTCGTCTCGGGAGTCAATGGCATCTTCTCCTTCGTGGCCAGCAAGACCGCCGTCACAAGCACCACCAACACGAGCGGGACATCCACCACTGCCGGCATCTTCACCAGTGACAGCGCGGTCCGCTCCGTCAATCAGAGCATCCTGTCCGCCGCGTCGCTGCCGGTGGGCACGCCGCCGCGGTCGCCGTCGGAAATCGGGATCAGCATCACCAAGACCGGCAGCATGGAGTTTGACGAGAAGAAGTTCTCCGCCGCCCTGGCTGCGGACCCGGCTGGTACCGCAGCCAAGGTCCAGGAGATCGCCACGCGCATTGCCGCAGCCGCTACCACCGCTTCGGACAAATATGACGGGACCCTGACCCAGAAGATCACCGGCCAGCAATCCGAAGTCCGTGACCTCGCCAATCGCATCAGCGACTGGGACACCCGGCTCGAATCCCGCAAGGCCACGCTGGCGCGCACCTACTCCGGACTGGAAGTGGCCCTCAGCAACATGAAGGCGCAGCAGTCCTGGCTTACCGCCCAGCTCGGCGGCCTTTCTTCAGGAAGTAACTCAGCATGACCACCACGTCTTACGGCAGCGGCCTCGGCAGTGCCGCCCAGCGGAACCAGTACCTCGCCGACTCCGTCCTCTCGGCTCCGCCGGCACGCCTGCTCACCATGCTCTACGACCGGCTCCTGCTGGACCTGGGCCGCGCGGAAGCCGCTCAGCAGTCGGCTAATTGGCCCGTCGCTTCGGAGAACCTCCTCCATGGCCAGGCCATCATCGCCGAACTCATCTCCTCGCTCAAGACGGACGCCTGGGACGGCGCCGACGGACTTCTGGGCCTCTACAACTACGCCTTCACGGCCCTGGTCAACGCCAACATCCAGCGCGATCCGGCCCTGACCCGCGAAGCCATCGAACTCCTGGAACCCCTGCGCCAGGCCTGGCACGAGGCCGCCGCCGCGGTTCCTGCGCCGTCCGCCCCTTCCGGAGCCTACGGTGCAAGCATTGCCTTTCCCGTCCCCAACGGGTTCCCGGCGGCCGGGGCCTGGAACACCCAGCCCGGGACAGGTGGCGGGAGCCTCGGCTTTGGGTGACCAAGCGGACGTGGAAACCCGCTTAGCGGAAGCCGGGTTCAACCACGCCGAACTATCCCTCGCAGCACACGCCCCCACGGACACAGCCCTGGCTGCGTGGACGGCCATCCTGGACGTGCTGGAGATGGCCGTCCATGCAGCCGAACGCACACTGAATGACCCCCTTGGCCCGCTCTCCGCCGCGCCTCAGAGCGCAGTAGCGCCCTTGGCGGCGGAGCGCTGGTCTCCACCCGCCCTCACCGGCCCGGTGCCGGCGGAAGCCAGGCGCCGCGCCGTCGCGCTGTCGGCCTCCCAGGAGCGGATCGCGAGCAGGCTTGAAGAAGCCCGAATGGACGTGGCCCGCCAGCTCCAGGCGGTATCCTCCGTGCCCGGCGTCGGCGAGTCCTCCGGCGCCGTCTACCTCGACGTAAACGGCTGACCGGTCCTGCGAAGAACACGGCCAAGAACCCCCCAAAACCCGCGGCGGAAGAACCTGTGAAAACCTTTCATATTTTCTCCTAACGCGCGGCTGACCAGTGCCGATAACCACTGATAGAGCACGGATCGCTCGCTTACCGGCCACGGATCGGCCTCTCCTCTCCATCCCCAGGCAGGACTCTGTGCTCGAATCCGTGACTTCCGCCGCCTTGGCCAGCGCCATGGACGGCCTTGCGCTGCGCCAGCGCACCATCGCGAACAACATCGCGAACGTCAACACGCCGAATTACCAGGCGAAGCGCGTCAGCTTCGAGGCAGCCCTCGCAGCCTCCGTGAAGTCCGGCGACGGCCGCGCCCAGGCCACCACCGCGGCGTCCCTCGAGCCCACCCAGCTGAACGGCAACAACGTCAACCTGGACACCGAGACCCTGTCCAACATCGACACCGTGCTGCGCTTCCAGTTCGCCGCCCGCGCCGCCGGCGGGGAATTCAACGCCGTGCGCGCCGCCATGAGGACCAACTGATGACCTTCGACGCAATCGGGATCGCCGGCTCGGCCTTGACCGTGCACCGCAAGTGGCTCGACGCCGTCTCGGACAACCTTGCCAACATGAACAACGCCTCGCCCACCAGCGGCAACGCGTTCCAGGCCCGCTATGTGGAGGCCGCCGAGGGCTCCGAGGGCACCGGCGTCTACGTCAAGAGCACCCAGCTCGGCAACGCCGAGGGCCGGATCGTCTACCAGCCGGACCACCCGCTGGCCGACGCGGACGGCAACGTGAAATACCCGGAGATCGACATGGCCGAACAGATGGGCGCGCTCATCATCGCCCAGCGCGGCTACCAGGCAAACGCGCAGGTGGTCGACCGCGCCCGCGAGACCTACATGGCCGCCCTTGAGATTGGAAGATCCTGATGCCTGTTTCCCCAATCGCCCCGGTCCAGGGAGTACTTCCCTCGAATTTTGTCTCCGGCGCGGGAGCCGCCACCGGAACTGACGGCTCCGGCTTCGCGAGCACCCTCACGGGTGCTGTGGACAACCTCCAGCAGCTGCAATCGACGTCGAAGGAGCTCGCCGTCTCGGCGGTCACCGGCGACCTGAGCGACATCCACAACGCCACCCTCGCCGCCAGCCGCGCGCAGATCACCCTGGAGCTCGTGGCAACCGTGCGCAACAAGGGTGTTGACGCGTTCAACGAGATCATGAGGATGCAGGCCTGATGCCGCCGCAGATTACGGGCTTTTTCCAGCGCTTCAGCGCGGGCCTCAAAGGTTTCTCCACCGGCCAGCGGACCCTCGCCGTGATCGGTTCCGCCATGCTGGTGGTCGGCATCATCGCCCTCTCCGCCTGGCTGACCAAGCCTGCCCTGACGCCGTTGTTCTCCGGCCTCAAGGACACGGACGCCAACGGCATCGTGGAGCAGCTGCGCAAGGACAACGTGCCCTACGAGCTCAGCGACGGCGGCTCCACCATCCTGGTGCCGCAGGAAAAGGTGTACGACGAACGGCTCAAGGCCGCCGCCGCCGGGCTCCCCACCGCAGCGGCCACCGGCTACTCGCTGCTGGACAAGATGGGCGTCACGTCCTCCGAATTCCAGCAGTCCGTCACCTACAAGCGGGCCCTCGAAGGCGAGCTGGCCAGCACCATCTCGGCCATGGACGGCGTGAAGACCGCCGCTGTCCGCCTGGCCATCCCGGAAAGGACCGTTTTCGTGTCCCAGACGCCGGACACCACCGCCTCCGTATTCGTGGAGACCGCGCCCGGCTCCACGCTCTCCGGCGACAAAGTCCAGGCGATTGTGCACCTGACCTCGGCCGCCATCGAAAACCTGAAGCCCGCCAACGTGTCCGTTGTTGACTCGCAGGGCAATGTGCTGTCCACCGTCGGCGGCGGGGCCGCGGGCTCCTCCTCGAAGCAGGCCAGCGACTTCCAGCAGCGCACGTCCGACGCCGTCAAGACGGTTCTGGACCGCGTGGTGGGTCCCGGCAACTCCACCGTGGCCGTGGCCGCGGACGTCACCGGCGAATCCGCCCAGCAGAAAAGCGAAACGTTCTCCAACGCCGAGGGCGCGCTGCCGCTCAGCGAGTCCTCCAAGACCGAGAAATACACCGGGACCGGGGGAGGCGCCGCAGGAGTCCTCGGCCCGGACAACATCGCCGTTCCCGGCGGCACCAGCGGAAACGGCAACTTCGACTCCGCGACGGCCACCAAGAACAATGCCGTCAACAAGGTCACCGAGGACCGCGTGATCCCGCCGGGCGCCGTCAGGCGGCAGACGATTTCCGTGGCGGTCAACCAGTCCGCCGCCGGCGGACTGAACGTGGCCTCGTTGACGTCGCTGGTCACTGCCGCCGCCGGCATCAACACCGCACGCGGCGACGTCGTCACCGTCGAGGTTGTGCCCTTCAGCACCGCCGCCGCGGACCAGGCCGCAGCCTCCCTTGAAGCCGCCAAGGCCGAGGCGGAAGCCCAGAAGCAGGCCGAGTTCTTCGGGACCCTGGTCACCGCGGGAAGCATCCTGCTGGGGCTGCTGATCCTGGCGCTGGTCATCATGATTGTGCTGCGCCGCCGGCAGAAGCGCGAACCGGTGGACCTGGGCGAACGCCTGGACCTGGATCTCCTGCCGGTCATGCCGGCTGTTTCCGCACTGCCGCTCGCGCCCGCGACGTCGGCCATCCCCCTGACCGCGCTGCCCCCGCTTCCCGGCCCGCCGCCCGAACAGCTGGAGGCCGAGCAGCGTCGCTTCGAGATCGACAGCATGGTGGCCGCCAACCCGGAGAAGGCCGCCGACTACCTGCGCGGCCTCATGGATGACAGGCAGCCGGTATGAAACTAGCCGAAGTCACCCTCACCGGCACCCAGCGTGTCGCCGTCGTCCTCATGCAGATGAGCTCCGCCAACGCCGCCAAGGTGATGGCCCAGTTCACGGATTCCGAGGCGGAAGAAATTGCCGCCGAGATCGTCCGGCTCCGGAAGGTGGACCCGGACGTGGCCGAGCAGATCATGAAGGACTTCCACCACGCCGCGCTGTCCAGCCCCCGGCAGGCCCGGGGCGGCCGCGAACTCGCCGAAGGCCTCCTCGAAGCCTCCTTCGGTTCCGAAAAAGCTGCCGGCCTGATCAACCGCCTGACGGTCAACATGGCCGGAAAGTCCTTTGAGTTCCTCGAAGACATTGAACCCGTCCAGGTCCTGTCACTGATCGACGGCGAACTGCCGCAGACCATTGCCCTGGTCCTGGCCCACCTCAGCCCCCGCAAGGCCTCCGCCGTGATGTCCGGACTGCCGGGCTCGCTGCGGGCCGACGTCGCCCTGAGCATCGCGACGATGGGTTCCGGCGCGCCGGAAGCAATCGGCATCGTAGCGGACACGCTCAAGCTGCGCGGTGGCGCCGCCGTCTCGCAGCAGGCCTCCAAGGTGGTGGGCGGCATCCAGCCGCTGCTGGAGATCATCAATCGGACCGACGCCGGTACGGAACGCTCCGTGCTGGACGGCCTGGACCTGCTGGACCCGGAACTCGCGGTGGAAATCCGCGCCCAGATGGTGACCTTCGACGACATCGTGAAGCTGGAGCGCAAGGACGTCCAGCTGGTGCTGCGCGGACTGGACGCGTCCGTGCTGGCCGTGGCCATGAAGGGCGCCTCGGAGCCCGTCCTGGAGACCATCACCACCAACGTCTCCGGCCGCAACCTGGAAATCCTCGAGTCCGAGATCGCCGCCCTGGGCCCGCTGCGCGCTTCCCAGATCGAGGAAGCCCGCGCGGCCGTGGTCCGGTCCATGCGCGAGCTCGATGCCGAAGGCTCGATCTCGATCCAGCGCGGGGACGAGGAAGACTATGTTTACTGACGCGCCCCCTGCAGGCACCGCCCCTACTGTCACCGCCCCTACCGGCGCCGCGCCTACTGTCACCGCCCCTGAGCGGATTGTGTTTCCCTCGCTCCGCGCGAGCGGGCCGGCCAGCGAACAGGCCGGCTACACGGAGGGCCATGCCGCCGGCTACGCAGCCGGCGTCCGGGCCGCCGCGAAGGAACAGCGCCGATGGCGGGACCGGATGGCCGCCGAGCAGGCCGCCTCCCTCGCCGCCGGCCAGCAGGACCTCGACCGTGCCGTGCGCGCCCTTGCGGTGGCACGGACTGACTTCGCGCACCGCAATGTACAGGCCCTGCAGGATGCCGAGGAAGTACTGGCCCGCACCGCGCTGGAACTCGCGGAGGCCATTCTGGGCTACGAACTCGCCGAAGGCACCCGGACGGCGCGCGCCGCCCTGGACCGGGCCCTGTCCGGGAACGACGCCGCCAACGTGCTGGCGATCCGGCTCAACCCGGCTGACATCGACGTCCTCGCCAAGGAAGGACAGGACCTGCCCGCCGGACTGCCACTGCTCGCGGACCAGTCCCTCAGCCGGGGCGACGCCAAGGTGGAATACCAGCAGGGCTGGCTCGACGCCAGCCTGGGCAGCGCCCTGACCCGTGCCCGCACAGCGCTGCTGGGCGACGGAGTTCCCGCCGGATTTCCGGCGGACCAGCGATGATCGCCGAGTGGCGCCCCAAGGGTGCCGACTACGCCGCGGCCCTCAAGGCTGCCGCCCCCCAGCGGGTCGGCGTCGTCACCTCGGTGATGGGCCTGGGACTTGAAGTGTCCGGACTCGACTGCGCCCTGGGCGATCTGGTGACCGTGGGCTCCAACCCGGGACTGGACGCCGAAGTGGTCGCCGCCCTGGACAGCTCCGTGCGCTGCATGCCGCTGGGCCGGCTCGCCGGTGTCGCGGCGGGCGACCCCGTCCGGGCCAAGGGCGGCACCGTGCTGGTTCCAACCGGTCCGGGACTGTTCGGCCGGGTCATTGACGGACTGGGCCGGCCCATCGACGGCAAAGGTCCGCTCAACAGCGGCCCCCGCGTGCCGATCGACAACGAAGCCCCGAACGCCATGAAGCGTGCCCGGATCGATACTGCGCTGCAGACCGGCGTCCGTGTGCTGGACACGATGACCACGCTCGGCAAGGGCCAGCGGATGGGCCTCTTCGCCGGTTCCGGCGTCGGGAAATCCTCCCTGCTCTCGATGATTGCCCGCGGCACGGACGCCGAAGTCTCGGTGATTGCCCTGGTGGGGGAGCGCGGCCGTGAAGTCCGGGAATTCCTCGAGGATGACCTGGGACCCGAAGGCCTGGCGCGCTCCGTCGTGGTCGTCGCCACCTCGGACGAACCCGCACTGATGCGGATGCGCGCGGCCTTCACCGCCACCCGGATCGCCGAGTCCTTCCGCGACAAGGGCCAGGACGTGGTCCTGATGATGGACTCCCTCACCCGGGTGGCCATGGCCCAGCGCGAAATCGGCTTGTCCGCCGGCGAGCCGCCCGCCACCCGCGGCTACCCGCCGTCGACCTTCTCGATCCTGGCCCGGCTGCTGGAACGGGCCGGGACTGCCGAAACCGGCTCCGTCACCGGCATCTACACCGTCCTCGTCGACGGCGACGACCACAACGAGCCGATCGCCGACGCGGCCCGGTCCATCCTTGACGGGCACGTGGTACTGGACCGGAAACTCGCCGTCACCGGGCACTTCCCCTCGGTGGACGTCCTCGGGTCCGTCTCCCGGGTGGCCACCAAGGTCAACTCACGGCCCCACCTCGAGGCCGCAGCAACCCTGCGCCGGGTCCTTGCCGCGCGCAAGGCGGCACAGGACCTGATCGACGTCGGCGCCTATCAGACGGGCACCAACCCCCTGGTGGACGCGGCGCTCAACCACGAGCAGGACGTGAGCGGATTCCTGCAGCAGCCGATGGAGGAATCCACGGCCCACCCCGAGTCCTGGCAGCGGCTCGAGAACCTCACTTCAATCCTGGGAGCCGCAGCATGAGCCGCCAATTCTCACTGGCAGGGCTCCTGCGCCTCCGCCAGATTCAGCAGGACCAGGCCGCCACCGGGCTGGCGCGCGCCCGCTCGCGCTCAAGCTCCGTCCGGGTCCGGGAAGCCGCCGCGCGCCGCGAGTTGGCCGCCAACGACGAGCCGATCTCCAGTTCCGCCTCGCTGCGGGCCATTGCGGCGGCACGGTCCTCGTCCCAGAGCATGCTCGCGGACCTGCAGGCCCTGGGCCGGCTTGCGGAGACCCAGGAAGCCGACGCCCGCAGCGAGTTCATCGCCGCACGCACCCGCTCGGTCGGCCTGGAGAAGCTGCAGGCCCGCCACCACGCGGAGGTCACCACCGAGGACCTCCGGGCCGAACAATCCACGCTGGACGAAATCGCATCCACCGTGTGGCACCGCGATGCGCAGCAGGTGACGCAGTGAGCATGACCGAGGCGATCGGCCGGATGCAGGGCATCCAGTCCATGATTGCGGAACTGACCCGCCCCCCGGCGGCCGAGGCTAACGCCGCCGCGGTGAAGTCCGCCGCCGCGTCTTCGCTTGCCACCGCGACGGGCAGCGGCGATGCCGCTTCCTTTACCCAGGCGCTCACCGCGGCACTGGGCGGCACTACCGGCGCTGACATTTCCTCCCTCGCCAACGGCCTCGGGCTGGGAAGCACGACGGCGGTGGGCGCCCTCAAGGGCCTGACCGCGCCGGGCGCAGTGGCCGGGTCCGTTCCCGCCGCCGGCGCTGCGACCGGCACCGACGTCGTCGCGATGGCGAAGAAGTACATCGGCGTGCCTTACGTCTGGGGCGGGACCAACCCGGCCACCGGCATGGACTGCTCCGGCTTCACCCAGCGCGTCTTCAAGGACCTGGGCATCGAGATTCCACGCGTCGTGAGCGACCAGATGCGGCAGGGCACCCCGGTGGCGTCCCTGGCCGAGGCCAAGCCCGGTGACCTGCTGGTCAGCTTCGGGGGAGACCACATCTCCATCTACCTCGGCAACGGCAAGGCGATTGACGCCCCCGTTCCGGGCAAGACCATCCAGATCCGGGACGCCTGGGAGCAGCACTCGAACCTGACGTCCATCCGGCGGATCGTTCCGGCAGGGGCAGGAGCATGAACGGGATGGCATCGACGGACCTTGCTCCGGCAATTCTTGCAGCGCCAATTCTTGCAGCGGCGGCCGCAGGGACGCCCGCCGCAGGGACGGCGCGTGGCCGCGGCGCGCAACAGGAGACCGCCGGCTTCACCGACTCGGGCACCTTCGCCACCGTTCTCAGTGACGTCCTCAATTCAGCGTCCGGCCAGGCTCCGGAGACCGGTACGCCTGGAGCGCAGGAGACTGAAGGAGTTCCCGCCGAGGCGCCTGCTGACGCACCTGTCGACGGCGAATCCGCCACCGACGCCGCCGCACGCCCGGCTGCGGTTGTTCCTGCTCAGTTCGCGCCGGCTCAGTTCGATCGGGCTGCGGTCGATCCGGCCCAGTTCGTTCCGGCTGCGGTGGACCCTTCAGGTGCTGCGTCGGCGATGGGATCGTTTGCTGTTCCTGCCGCTGCATCGTCAGTTGGAACTATGGCTCCGATCCTCGGCTCGGGTTCCTCGCGGTCACCCCTTGCAGCCAGCGCCGCACACCGTGGGCTGCCGGCCGCGGTCGGAAACCAGGTGGCCCTCGGAAACCAGGTGGCCGGGACACCCAACGTCCCCGCCGCGCAGCCGGCCTACGCCGAGGCTCCCCTCGCGGCAACCCGCGGACTGGCAACTTTCGTGCCGGGCGAACCCGGCCTGCCGGATTCCCGGCTGATCCAGGCCGGCGGCGTGCTCGCCGGTGCCATGCAGCCCCTGCCCGCAACGTCTCCGGTGTCGCAAACTTCCACCGCGCAGCCTGCAGAGGGGCCGCCCGTCAATAGTGCGCAGGCAATGGCGGTGCAGCCGACGGCGGTGGCGGCCGGGACCGTACTTCCCGCAACTGCGCCGACGACGACGCCGACGCCGACGCCGACGCCTGCCGCGACCTTCCTTCCCGCCACTTCGCTGGCGACCACGCCGGCCACGACCGTCTTACCCGCAACATCGACGCCGCCGCCGACGCCGGCCACCACCGTCCTTCCCACTACGCTGACGCCTGGGGCGCGAGCGACGGCACTTCCCGCAACTTCACCGACCGCCACGCCGGCCACGACCGTCCTTCCCGCTACACCGACGCCAGGGGCGCGGGCGACCATGCTTCCCGCCACTTCGCTGGCGACCACGCCGGCCACCACCGTCCTTCCCGCTACGGTCGCTCCGAGGCCCGGTGCGGCGGCGACTGCACTTCCCCCAGCTGCGACGACCACGCCGGCCACGACCGTCCTTCCCACTACGCTGACGCCTGGGGCGCGGGCGACGGCAATTCCCGCAACAGCCGCGACCACGCCGGCCACGGCCGTCCTTCCCACTACGGTCGCTCCTACGCCCGGTGCGGCGGCGACCGCACTTCCCCCAGCTGCGACGACCACGCCGGCCACGACCGTCCTTCCCACCACGGTTGCTCCGACGCCAGGGGCGCAGGCGACCGCGCTTCCCGCAACTTCGCTGACCGCCACGCCGGCCTCGACCGTCCTTCCCACCACGGTTGCTCCGACGCCAGGGGCGCAGGCGACCGCGCTTCCCGCAACTTCGCTGACCGCCACGCCGGCCTCGACCGTC
>NZ_JBEPNP010000030.1:0-33726 GCF_040546335.1 Arthrobacter sp. UYEF20
AGCCCTCACAGCCCACCAGATCCGCGACCAGGAATCCCTGGCAGCGTAACCGAAATAAAACGATGAAACTGTCTCAGAAACTTGACGTGCGCACCTGTCCGTTTCGGCGGTTTCCAGGTGGAGGTCTGTGTCCAGCTGCGGGGCGTCGGTGATCTGGTCTTTGGTGTAGGGCACGCGGATGTCCTGTCCCTCGGTCAGTGCGCCTTCGAACGGGACGAAGGACTCTGAGATTCCGAACAGTCCTGTCCTGACGGTCATCCAGCTGGGCCGTTCCGTGTCTTCGTCCAGGTAGACCTGTCCCATGGGGCCGATCTTGTCTCCGTCGATGGAGTGGACGGTTGCGCCCTTGGCGAGCAGATCGTCGATGTCTTCCGGGCCGAGCATGGTGTCTCCTTGGATTTTCTCTATGCGCAGGTTGGGCTGGCTTGTGGAAAAGTGAAATATCTGACTGTGAGGTCGTGTTCTTCGGCGTGAGTTGTTCTTAGTAGATGACGGTGCCGGTGGTCTCCACGGTGGTGCCGGAAATGGCGTTGCGGCCGCTGACCTCGAGCTGGATTCCTGTCCGCCGCAGTGGTGTCTCCAGTGCCGTGGAGAGGTCCGGAATGACGCGGGTGTTGATCCTGTGGAGGACGTCCTGGATGTCGGCGCGGTTGGTAACCGTGACTTTCATCGTCAGATCCGGGTCCATCGCGGTGCCGCGCAGCAGTGCCGAGGAGCCCACAACCCCGGGCAGGGTATTGATCTGGTTTTCCACCGCGGAGCCCAGCACCGAGGCATCACATACCGTGGTTCCGGAGGCGGGGTCCTGATGCAGCCGGTACCTGTCGGCGGGATTCCTTCGTGGAATCTGTGCCAGGATCCACAACAGTCCCAGGGCGCCCATGACAACCCCGGCCACCAGGACAATGGCTTTAGCAGAGGCAGGCCCGAAGACCGTGTGCAGGTCCCCTGTCACGACGGGACTCTCTGCAGCCACCGTTGCGGGGTTCATGGCGTGCAGCGTTCCGCTGGCCGCCAGCAGTATCAGAACGCCGCCGGCCAGGGCGAGAATGCCAAGGATGACCAGCCAGGTGCGGTTCAGCGCTCCGGCGTGGTGTCGCATGGGGTGCCTTCTTTCCGGAATACGGGAGGATAGTGGCCGCGGTCATTCCCTGGACCGGACGGACGCCGTGATCTTTGGGACCGGGTTGAGCCCGGCACCGGCCAGGCGTTCCCCGACCACGGCAATGACAAGGCCGCGCAGCTCCCCTGTTTCACGCAGGGCCGTGGTCACGTTCAGATGGACCGCGCGTGCCGTGGCCGTGGCCGATGCTGAACTGACGCCGTCGACGTATTCACAGTGCGCAGCCGCGTACCGCGCAACGGCCCGCCGCGTCATGACAATCTCCTGCGTGCCTGCCACCGGGACTTGCCCCCCGTCCGCGGGCGCCCGCAGCCGCAAGGCGTTAAAGCGGCCCGGAACCAGTGCTGCCGCCAGCAGGACCAGTCCCACGACCGCCGCCGCAGCCCCGACGGCCCAGACTCCCGGATCGTTCCAGGTCACACCGGTCAGCCAGTCCCGGGGTCCGGCCAGAAACACCGGCCACGAACCCGTGGCCAGCCGGGCCACTGCCGCCCATACCAGTGCCACGCCGGCGGCCAGAAGCAGCGTTCCCAGGATCAGAGCAGGAACAGCCCGGCTGGGACGGTGCCGCAGGGGTGTGGCTTTCCCATCGTGCCGGCTCATAACAGCCTCCGGCGGCCGGTGGATTCATCGGCAGGTTTCAGCCAGGACACTGTGATGTCGATCTGGCGCACCTCCTCTCCGGTCAGGGCGGTGACGCGTTCGCTGATCCGGCGGCGCAGCTGTTCAGTTACCTGGCGCAGCGGTACCGGGTAGAGCAGCCCTATTTCCACGCTGAGCACGGCGATATTGCCTGCCAGCTCGACCGTGGCTTTGGGCCGGGCGGAAAAGTCCGAATGTGCTCCGATGCCCAGAAACCCTCCTGAGGACCCGCCGGCAAAGGACTCTTCGCTGGCGACCTGACTGGCGATCTTCTCCAGCACCTTCCGGTCAAGGACGGTGCGCCCCCGCGAATCCATGTCCCGGGAGCCGGCATGCGCTGGGGTGGTGTTCATCGGCTGGATGCTTTGCCGAACAATGCCTGCAGATCCAGTTTCCCTTCCGCAATACGGCCCACTACCAGCCCGATCAGGCCAAAGAGGACCGTTATCACCAAGGCAGTAAAACCTCCGAAGGCCAAAACGATTCCTAGTACCAGGCCGACTGCCAGACACCATCGTGTAGTGGACATGCGGCACTCCTTCCAAAATCGGCTGCCGCCCGAAAACGGGGCGGAGCGGGTGAGCTGGTTACTGCAGTGGCTGCCTGGTGTCCTGTTCGGGCCGCTCATCATCGGGCAGATGAACATCGGTGACGTGGACGTTCACTTCAAGCACCTCCAGACCGGTCGCGCGCTCCACCGACTGGATGACATTGCGCCGGATATCCTGGCTCACCTCGACTATGGACGTTCCGTACTCGACGACGATGCTCAAGTCGATGGCGGTCTGGCGTTCACCCTTCTCCACGCTCACCCCGCCGCTGACATTCGTCTGGGAACCGGGAATGCGCTCGGTCATCGCGCCGAACGCGCGCCGGACAGCGCTGCCCATCGCATACACGCCGGGAACCTCACGCGTGGCCATGCCGGCCAGCTTCTGGACCACGGTTTCCTCAATGGTGGTATCCCCCCGGTCCGTGTGCAGCAGGTCGGTCGTGCGGCGCGTCTCAACGGGGGCGTTCCGTTTCTGCCCCTCCTCGGTAGCCACCATGCCACCGGACTGTGCAGGGAACTGCCGGGCTTCTGTCACGGGAACCATCTCCTCAATCAACCGATGCGACGTTGCCTACATGGTTAAAGACGCACGTCACCGCCAAACGTCACGCGGAAAGGCAGACTGTTTTGTCCCTGCTGTCCCGTTCCATCTAAGGTGAGGCAGATTCACCCAATTTGACGCATTGTCCGGCGTGTTTCATTACAGTTGACGCATTGTGGCGAGCCGCTTCACGAGACGGGCATGTTCATATTTGCGGCGCTGGAGATATACCCGTCAGGCCAGCCTGATCGGTCCGACCGATTCGGCATTTCAATGGCGAAGGACCGCCTATGGGCAGCTCTTGCCGATCGGTACGTGAATGGTCTCAGTCGTCGTGTCTGTTGTGATGGTCAGCGGCACGCATCCGGCCTCTTTGAGCCAGAAACCACCAGGATAGGCAACCCATTGCGCGCCTGCCGGATTCGATTCGCAGCCGGACACTTTCAGCTCGTTGGCCAATCTATAACCGTCGTTCGACCAGCCGATCCTCATCTTGTCCTGCATATCCGGCGGCACGAGGATCTCCATTTTGGTTCCGGTCTTGAGCGCAATCCAGACTTTCACGAAATGAAGACCCTGGTACTGGGCGCCGCCGTCGCCCCATGGCCGGACGTCTTCATCCATGACAATGGCCATCAGGTCTGGCACTGTTGGGCCGTGGGTAAGCTCCGTGACCTTCGCCCCCGACCAAGTCGGACGGGCACACTTGAAGTCCTGGATGGAATCGGCGGACGTTGGTTCAACGTCAGAGCCCTGCCGGGCTGAGGCCGTCGTTGAACTTGGGGGGACGCCTGAAGGACTCGGGGACGTGCACGAGGTCAACAAGGCCACAGCAACAAGCAAGGAACCTAAAACGCCGACCGAGTGGCTCCTCCGCTGCTCCATCCCCATTCCAGCAAGCTATACCCATGTGAACGAGGCGTCGAGAGCGTTGGCAGTCGAGGTGTAGTCTCTGCCCCGGACTCCAGACCGCCTCCGGGCAAGCAGATTGTCCAGCGATTAGCCGATTTGCGTCAACTTAGATGACACAGGACACCTGCTTCCCCGCACCGGGGCATTCCCATTACCGGCGCCGTCTGAAAATATTGGCTATAAGCCCCGGAACCCGGGTGGCGCGGTTCGGGGGCAAAGGGGGCCGGCGGTGACGATGGATGAGCGTGAACGCGTTGTCCTGACGCGGCCCGATGATCTGGACGAGGCGACCGTCGTGGCCCGGGCGCAGGACGGCAACCTGGACGCCTTCGAATACCTCGTCGAGGCGTATCAGGGCAGACTTTTCCGTCTCGCTTTCCGGATGCTGCATGACCGGGGCGACGCCGAAGACGTCGTGCAGGACACCCTGGTGGCCTGCTGGAGAAAGCTGCCGCTGCTGACAAGCGTGCAGGCTTTCAGCGGGTGGCTTTACCAGATGGCCACCAACCGCTGCCTGGACAGGCTGCGTCGACGGTCCGGTCAGGCGGAGGTCGTCCAGGAACCGGCAACTCTGCAAACAACTGCCGCTTCCTTCGCCGGACCGGGAGGCGGAGGCGATCCCGCCCACGAAGCGGAAATCTCCTGCGAGATCGACGCCCTGGCCGCAGCGCTGCTGACCCTCCCGCCCGGGCAGCGCGCCTGCTGGCTCCTGCGGGAAATCCACGAACGCAGCTACGCTGAAATAGCCGCAACGCTGAAGGTCAGTGAACAGACGGTCAGAGGCCGCCTCGCCAGAGCACGCGCACAACTCGCGGAAAAGATGAGTCAATGGCAATAGACGAAACCATCCCCCGCCTGGGCTGTGGCCGCGGCATCGACGAGGTCTGGGCATCAATCAACCAGCCCCCCACCGCCCATGAAATCAGCTGCGTCCAGTGCCGGACGGCACGGGCCAGCCTGGCAAGGCTCGCGGAGGCCACCCGCACGCTTCGGGACAACGATGCAGAAGACCCCTCCCTGCAGCCGCATCACGCCGTCAAGGACGCCATCATGAATTTGGCCCGTGCCGAAGTCCGGAGGGGCAGCCGGATCCCCGTCTACCGGGCTGAGCAGGGGGGCATCACGATCAGCGAACAAGCCATCACCTCGGTCATCTGGTTCGGCGCGGACGCCCTTCCGGGAGTACGGGCCCGCCGCTGCCGCGTCCATCCTGACCCGGATACCGCGGACGGCCCCCGCTCGGCCGGGACCTCCGACATCTCGGTGAACCTTCGAATCGCCGTGGCCTCCGGCACCGACATCCCCGGAACCGCCGCGCTGCTGCGTGAGCGGATCATCAGCATGATCACGGCGCACGTCGGGCTCAACGCCGGAGCCATCAACATCAACGTGGAGGATTTCTACGATGTCTGAGCATCCCCTCGAAGCCCGGCTGATCAGCCGCCACCTCATTGCCGACCTTGCTGCCCGCACGGCCCTCGATACACCAGGTGTCCTCCGTCTCGAACCGACCCTGAAAAACCTTCTCACCCGCCTGGGAAAAGGAACAATCCAAAATCTCCGCAGGACAGACACCCGCACCACTCCCGCCCGGCACGACGGCGTCTTCGTCACCGTCCACAACGGCATCGCCGACGTCCAGCTCGACATCGCCACCGATATCGCCTTCGCGGCCCTGAACGTCGCCCAGGCCGTGCGGGAGCAGATCGCCCGGACCATCAGCCACACCGGCCTCACCCCCGGGCGCATCGACATCTCGGTCCTGGCCATAGAGCACCCACCCACCGCCCGTCCTTCCAAGCCCCTCTGATCCAGGACACCAGTATGACGGCCACCCCACCATGGAACCGGCATGAACTCTGAACCCAACAACCAGGAAAATCCGGCCGAAGGAAACACGGACGGAACCGGCCGGCACCAAGGCAGGACATTCTGGGCAGCGGCCATCCTCCTCCCGCCGGTGCTGCTGCTGTGCGGCGTCTGGCTGCTGCTGATTGCCAGCTACCTTCCCGCCGCCGTGTTCTTCTTTGCCGCCATGGCCTCTCTGGCCTATTTCGCAGCCAGACGCCGGCGCGGCCGCAGCCCAAAATAGACGCCGGAACGGCCTTCCGGCCGGCAGGCCAACTTTCCCTGTTGGAGCAGGTCTCAGCTTTAAGCATCGGGTGCCGTCTGCCTGTTTTTACCTCCGGGGTATGTGGAATGCTTCAGCCATGCCGTTCTACGTCGAATACACCGTTAATCAGAATGCCGACATCCGTTCTGCGCTGGACGCCGCTGACCGGGAGGAAGCTCTGAGCAGGGCCACCGATACCGTGAGGGAGGCCGGGTGCCGGGCCGCCCTGCTGCGCTTCGAGGCCACAGCGAGCACCTCCTTCGGCCAGGGTGTCTTGGTTGCCCGATATTCGGAAACCGTTGGCTGGGAAACGCTCTAGGACAACCCTCTGGAGCCCTGCGAATGCTGCGAAGCCGGTCAGCCATACTCCCTGGCTATCCTTCAAGTGTGCTGCGGCCCCGTCGAATCCGTAGGATCGGAACCGCCCGGCCGGGACCTACCCGCTGCCTGTTCGATCCCCACCAACCCCGCCAAAATTACCGGAAGGATGCTGAACTGGTGCTCCCGATGAACCAACGTCCCCGCGCCGTAATCCGCGACGAATCAGGCTCCATCGTTCCTTCGGAACGCTGGAACGACGAGCAGCGCCGCGAGGCGCGCGCATCCATCATCGATCAGTTCCGCCACGGCATCCAGCGGCACACCCTGGAAGAGGTCCGCAACGAAATGGCGGCCCGCTGGACGTACGTTGAATCCTGGGAGGAAGAACAGGCCGTGAGGGAATGGATCCTGAGCCAGTTAGACGGTCTGATCGAGCTCGACAAGACCGGCCAGGTCAATCACCAAGCCACCGAGACAGGGGCACCGCAATTCCTGGATCCCATCGCCGCCCGCAAGAACCGGACGTAGGACGGAGATTTCCTGCGCGGAGGAAAAATAGGGAGGCCGGAACCGGCACCTGTCACAGCCCCGGTGGATGCGGGTGCCGCGCGTGGACGGGGGGACATCCTGCGGGGCACCGGAACAAACCCAGCAGCAGGGCGCCCAGGCCCAAACTGTCATTCCGGAACTCCTCGGCGCGCCGGCAGCCAGGTCGGAGTCCGTTCCTGGCATTTTCCGGGATTGATCTCAGACGGCGTCCGTGGGGAGGTCCCCGGGCCGGGCTGCTTCGGGCTCTCCGCTTCCGGGAAGGCCCCGCCAGATAAGTACTCCGGCGGCCGCGGCCGCAGCGAGAAGACCTGCGGCCAGCCATGCGTGGCCGTGACCGTGGTACGTGCGCCTGAGTTTCCGCTCCGCGCGGTGTACTGCCTGTTCGGCAGCCTTCCGTGCCTGTTTCGCGGACTTCCTGTTCCCTGTCAGTGTGAGGACAACTGCGTGAACCACCTCGGGCATATTGGCGTCCTCAAGCCGGGACAACGCCCAGGGCACGGCGGCGTCCACCTGGGGCGAGGGGTCCGGGGCGGCGTGCTTGATCCAGCCCGCCGCACGGTGCTGAACGTCGTGGCCGGTTTTGTGCCGTCCGATCATGGTCATCTCCTTGCGGTTCGCGGCCGTCGGTGAGTTGCGCGTCAGTGTTTCTTGAAGGCGTCTTTGACTTTCTCTGCAGCCTGCTTCAGGTTTGCCTTGGTCTGGTCGGTTTTGCCTTCGGCTTTCAGGCTTTCATCGCCGGTCGCTTCGCCGGTCTTCTCTTTGCCTTTGCCCGCGGCCTTCTCGGCGGCGTGCTTGAACTTGTCACCCAAACCCATGATCTTTCCCCTATCGAGCGGATGGTCCGCCGGGGAATCCCGGCAGGACATGTTCATCGTAACCCTGCGTTGCCGTCACCGGATCCTCATCCTGGACGCCGGACTTGGCATCCAGCTGGCCCGATATCCCGCTTATATCGCTGCCTGCGGTCCGGCCCCCGGGCATCCCCGGCAGACTCGGGATTTGCGGCGCCGTGGGCGCTGCGCGCCGTTCATTCGCGCTGCCGCTTCGGCCTGTTCCGGATGCCTGCCCGAGGGGACGTGGCCGCCACCGGTGTCTGAGAACCGTCCGGCGGAAGAGCCCGCGGGCTGTCAGTGCCAGCAACCGGGCGGCCACGGCCAGGGCCAGCAGGGCCGTGCACAGCACGAGCCCGGCGAGGAACATGGTGAAACCCAGCATGAGCGTTCCCAGAAAGATGAGGTGTAGCGAAACCGTGTACGGGTCCTCCACAGCCCTCTCCCTTCTGCCAGCAGCGCCATCACCCCGCCGGCCGGCGGTTCCTCATTCTCTCCCACAACAGGCCCGGCGGGCGTACCCGGGCACTGCCGCCTTCGTCCCGCATCAGGCGCGCGGCGTCAAGGATCCTGCGGGCGAAGATGACGCACTGGTCATCGGTGAGTGTGGCTGCGCTGGCGGTGGCCCATCCGCGCTCCCCGTCATGGACCGTCGTCATGGCCTCGCGCAGATCCAGCTGGAGGGCATAGACCGTCGGAGGCAGCCTGTGGCTGCTGTTCGCGTCGTCGGCGATGAGGCTGTACCGGTAGGCGTCGGCCAGGCGCTGCTGGATGCGCTCGGTCCCGGTGGTCAGGGTTTCCACGGCATGCTCAAGCAGGGTGAGTATATGTTCCGCTTCCGCCCGGTCTGCGCCCATGCGCTAACTGTAGCTCTGCCAAGGACCCGTGCCGGGAACCGGCGCCAGTCCCGTCCCTCAGGTGTTGGACGCCCGGAAATCCTCCACGATCCTGTCCGGGATCGGCCCGCGGGAGGCCATCTGATACCCGTTGCCGATGGCCCACCGGCGGATCCTGCCGGCGTCTAAGCTCCTGGCCGCGGCGCCGCCGGGCCTCCTTGCCGCGGTTCCGGCGGTCCCTTTGGCCTTCCGTCCGGCGGAGATGTACGGGGCCAGAAGGGACCGGAGCGCGGCGGCGTTGGCGGCGGAAAGGTCGATTTCGTGACCTGCTCCGTCGAGAGCAAATGTCACTGTCTCGTCGGCGGCGCCGCCGTCAAGGTCGTCGATCAGGATGACGGTTGCCTTCGTGGCCATGCAATCAGGTCCTTACTGTTGTCCTCCCATTAATTGCGGGGGTGTTCGGGTTCCTTCTGCCTTGGAGCGGAGGAAGTCCAGGTCCTCCCGGGAAAGCGTTGCCTGCCCGTGCTGGTCACAGTCAGCGCTTACGCCGGTTTCCTGGCAGATCGTTTCCGTCGTGGTGCGCGGCAGGATCAGGCATCCGGGGTTGTCGGTGAGCCATTGCCGTGTGGCGGGGCTGAGCCGGCCCCAGTGGTCCCGAATGTTCATCTCCATTGATGCTGCCTTCCTGAGGGGACCCGGAACCGATTCCCGGGCCCCGGTACTTGCTTGTGAGCAAAGGGTACGCCCGGCGAATCGGTGAAGGACATTGGTCGGAGGTGTGTCGGTGCCGGCGCGGCCCGCCGCATCGACTTGGTGCCGGCGAAGGGGCAGCAGATGACAAGGCATCGACGGTCTGGGGGACCCTGACAATGGCGGGCAGGACAGCGGGTTTTTCACAACCAGCAATGTCGGACCCGAATGGAAAGCTGTAGGATTCCGGCGAGCTGTCGCTCTGTTCAGAGCCCCACCGAGAGGGGCCGACGATGGCTGGGGATACGCCCGGTCTCAGGGGCGTCTGTCATCGCCGACCCGGTCTGATCCTCCGGACCCTGCTGCCCGAAAAACTCTTGCCGTGACGCGCTGCGCGGACTGCTGCCGCGCAGCAGCAGAGAAATCATGCCTCAGTACAGTCAACCCGGGATTGGCGGTCAAGTCACGAGTAGTTTGTACCTGCTCTTGGCTCCATTCCGCTGCCTGTTTCCCGGAGGAATCCGCCCGCACCCAGTAGAGTGCCCCGACACAGGAGCCGGGCCATGCTGCGTCCCTCCGCTGTGAACTTGTCGTGCGACACGCGCCACCGACCAGCCGGGCTGCTCTCGATCCTGCGGTGAACGCGGACCGGAAGTACGCTTACTATTCCACCACGGGAATGCTACCGTGAAGATCCACCCGCAGGCGGATCCTGGAGACGACGATGAGCGTGAATGAGGCAGGGAAAGACCCCCGCGACGACGATCCCACCAGCGGCCGGAAGCTGACGGGCCCTGCTGGCCTCGGCCGGGACGGCACCATTCCCGGCTCACCGGATGGTGTGGGGCTCGGTGCCAGCACGGAGCCGAACACCTTCGAGCCGGAAGAGGATCCGGACGCAACCGCCGAAGCGGCCGAAGACAGCGAAGATACCCGCTGAGGAAACCGCCGCAGCCTCCGGGCCGTGACCCGGTCGACCGGTGGGCTGACCGTCCGGCTAAGGCTGTGGCCGCCGGCGCCTCGCTGTAAACCCCGACGGCCTTCCGGCAGAAAGAGCCGACTCCGATGCAGGAGCATGCCTCCAGGATGACGGCCGGAGTGTTCCATCAGTCCGGCACCGACGCAGTCGTCCCTGATGCTCGGGGGGTTGGGCGACAGGATGATCCCGGAAGTCAGACGGTCGATGGAGCCGTGTGTGGGGCTCCCGGAAACGGTGAGATCCCGCGCGTGGGATCCGGATACGGCGGTACCGGTCCCGGATCGGGTACGGGCAAGGGGCCGGGTGCCGGATTCGGATCGGGGCCGGGCGGAACTGGCGACGTCGGGTCCGGGGAGCCCGGGCCCGGCTGCGGGGGAAAGGGTTCAGGTTCGCGGGTCGGCGGAATGGTCATGGCGTGCCCCCTGGGATTCTGGCCCGATACCGGATGGAGACTTCAGACTACGTCCCCCGGTGACGGGCGGCTATGGACCGCGTTGACTCTCTAAACTCCGCGTAGCCGGATGCGTTGCCTCATTTTAAACCCTCCGCGAAGCGGCGTGGTCCGCGGTGTTGGCCCCGATTGGCCAGCTATGCCCGTTTTCATGGAGCTAACGATGGCCCAGCGGCAAGCTGTGACGAAGAAGAAAGCCCTCGCCTACAGGTGCGCCGATCGTGCAGGGAGGTCCCGGATCCTGGACGAGCTGGTTGAATTGACCAGTTGGCACCGCGACTATGCCCGGGCGGCCCTGCGAGACGCCCTCGTCCTGAAGATCGTCAAGCCCAGGCCGGGGAGGACTCCGGTCTACGGGCCGGATCTGCTCCCTGCGCTGACCAGCCGGTGCTCCGGCGGGCTGTTTTTGCTAGGAGAGCTTTTCGACTTCGACGAACATGATCCAGGCGGTGCCGCGGTTTTCGATGCTGTGCGCGGCGCCTGCCGGGCGGGCGTAGCTTTGGCCGATGCTGAGCTCGACGGCAGTCTGGGCACCATCCGGGGCCGTCGCCCGCAGGGTCCCCTCGGTCAGGGGCACGACCACGTACTCGTACTCATGGACGTGCGCCGGGATCGTGTCGCCAGGCTCCAGTTCCCAGCGTGTCACCCGGAAGGAGCTGTTCTCGATCTGTATTTCACTGATGGCCATGGTGCTCCTGTGGTTGGCTATGGTCGCCGTGCCGGTCAGCCGGGTTTTATCCGTCCATGACCGGGGAGTTGCGCTGATGCGGTTCAGGCTGCGTTGGGCCGGCGGGCGCCGCGGCCCGGTGTGCTGTGTCCCGGTCTTCCCTGTCGCCCCGGTCTTCCCTATCGCCCTGGTCTTCCTGGCGTGCCGGTGGCCGTCCCGGGCGGCGGGGCCGGCGCTGGCCGGGCTTTAGTGGATGGTGGAGCGGTGGTCCGGGCCGCGGGGGCCACGGCTGACGGGGCGCGCACGGGGATGTCGGGGCAGAGGTCGGTGATCAGTCCCATTCCGGCGTTCGCGGACGGCGGCGATGCCGGCGACCGCGGCGGCTTTGTCGGGGAATGATCTGGAGAGGGCCATTACTGTACCGTCGGCGGCCTTGAGCCTGAATCTGAAGTACTGGGTGTCGTCGGTGAAGAGTTCGAATGTGCCGGTCATCGGTGTCCTCCTGGACGCGGGAAGGAGCCGCGCCGGTATTCTCCTCGGGCCCGGATGCGGCGTTGCATCCCGGGCCTCTGGTCCGTCGAAAGTATTCTGTGCTGCGGATTCTGTGCTGCGGTTCTGTCCTGAGGGTTCTGTGAGGCAAGCCACAGGGTCACCCAGCCTACGGTACGCGGACGGTAAGCTTACTGGCCAGTATCCGGGTGGCCCCGGGGTTGATGTGCCTCTGGGTTCCCGGCGCGATCCCCTGCCATCCGAAGAGAGACGTGACGTACAGTGGTGGTTTCCCGCTCGGGAAAAGAGGGAGACCGGTGCCCTGCCGCACCGGTCTCCCTCTCCTTTTGCCCTGGATCTGGCGCTGACAGTCTGATCGGTGCCCGGCGGGCCCGGAGGTTGCAGGATCCAGCCGGTTTGGCCCGGACGCGGCCGCCGGTCCCTAAGGGGCGGCGCCTGCTTCGCGTCCCGGACCGGGTTCAGGCAGTCAGGACAGGGACGTGGCCAGTTGCCAGGGTACCCAGGCGTGCGGCGGGGTCCAGGTTCAGCCCGGTATCGGTGATCTCCAGGTAATCACCGCTGATGACCAGCACCTTGCCTTTCCGTGCGGCCGCGTCCAGCCATTCAGCGTCTCCGGCATCCCGGCGGTCCATCTGGTGGGAGTACATGTGCCCGCCGTCGATGCTGAGGATGACCAGGCCGCTCTCGGCCACGGTGCAGTCGACGCCGGGGCCCACCTCCCGGACCTGGTCGACGATTTCGTCATAGCCGGTGCCCAGGGAGAGCCGGAAGCCGTGGGTGAGCAGCACGGAGACAAGGGCGGAAGTCAGTTCCCCGCCCGGTTCACGGAAGGTCAGGACCGGGACCAGCGTAAAGGCCAGCACGGGTATCGTCCGTGCCCGGACGCGCGGCCCCAAGGTGAACCTCGCCCCAATGACTGCAAGTTCGTCCGGCCCGCCGGCGGCCCGGTGCAGGCTCACCCCCGGTTCCCGGCAGCGCCGGTGGCAGATGCAGGTGTCGAAGCTCTGGTACTCGAACCCATCCGCATCGGTGCCGTCGGTGATGTCCACTATCAGGGAGAGCAGCTCATCCGGCTGCAACGCCAGCCCGCAGGCGGCGCACTCGGCGGCCAGGTCAGCGGCCAGGGTCACGAAGTGGGTCGTGTCCCTGCCCTTGAACGCTGCCAGACGTTCGTCCCAGGCGACATTGCGTGTGGTCGGCATGGAAGCCAGCCTACTGCCCGCCAGCTGGCCGGCTTGCCGGTGGGCCGCTCCGAAGCACCCGGTCCCCGATCACTTCCCTGTGCATCAACTTTGCTGTGTCGGCGGGGGCCGGGCGGGACGGCGTGGGTGGCCCGGCTCCCGACGATCTGTGACCGAGGGCCGTTTGGGGCCGGCGCTACGGGCGGCCGGCGCCGATGCCGGACCTGGCCCGTTTATACCCGGTGGCCCCGGAGCATGTCAGGCCGCCACGATCTGAGCCCATACGCTCAGAGGCACCGGTCATCAGGATATGCGTGCAAAGACGGCACATGAAGCGGACCATTTCCGATGGGCCACTAAGCCTGCCGGTGGTAAATATGCGGACTATCCTTGAGTATCATCGGAAGATTTCGGCGTTGGCTTATTGAAAGGACTTGCAGTCATGGGAATTCTCGGATTTCTGCTCCTTGGGCTCATCGCGGGAGCGATTGCCAAGGCCATCCTTCCCGGCAGGCAGGGCGGCGGATGGGTGCTCACGCTCGTTCTCGGGGTTGTCGGGGCGATCCTTGGCGGGTGGATCGGTTCTCTGATTTTCGGGGGCGGTCTGGGTGACTTTTTCAACCTCAGGACGTGGCTGCTCTCCATCCTCGGCGCCGTCATCGTGCTCCTGATCTTTGGGGCCGTCAGTGGTCGCAGAAGCCGGGTCTGACCTGAACCGGGTCTGACCTGGAGGAGTTGCAACGGGAGAAAGTCCCGGACGGGGGTGACTCCGCGACGCCCCTTTCCCCTCGATCAGCGCCCCCTACGCTGTCGCTGCTAAAGGGGATTTCCCGGACCGGGGTGGGGTCTTTGCGGAAGACGCGGTCCGCCCCCGGTTATTCACAAACCCGTCCAGGAAATGATGCCGGTGACAGGGAAGAGAGGTTTCGCAGCGGTGAAGGGACCGCGAAGGCCAGACCCCGGCACCCCGGAAGACGGCGGCGGGAAGTGGGCAGCGGATTCCTCGACGAACGCGGGCCACGAGTACCCAGTCCATCCTGACTCTTTCCTTCGGCGCCCGGGCTGCCCGGAGCGGCGTACCGGTGCTCGTCTTCGCCGGGGCCGGGGCCGGTGCACGTTGCCGCGTCGCGGTCGGACGGTCAGGGTGACGTTTTCGTGGCGAGTTGGCAGCCGAACTCGGCCGCCAAACTCGAACTGGCCCAAAGCGCGATCGCCGGGCCGGGCTGCAAGCAGTGAGCGATCAGCAACTGCCGATACCGTTGAGCCCGCGGCCCCACATTGCTGTGAGGTATCAGTGCAGCAGTCGCCGGGGCAAGTCCCGGACCTGTTTCGGAAGGTTGACAGCGCTTTCCTGGCGCTCAGGGGCCCTGCCGGCCCGGAAGGGGAGGCGTGCGCGGGTCGGGCCGACGAGGGTTGCGTGCTCCCCGTCCTGTGCTTCAAGGTCCAGCTGGACCATATGGTGCCGGTGCCCGACGGTGGTCACCCTGTACTCGGCTTCGCGTATCCGTACGGTATCGCCGACCTGTAGCTTCTTGAGGTGGGGTCTGGAACTGTGAAACGACTTGAAGTCATGGGAGTTTTCGGGGCAATCCTTGGCGGGTGAATCGGGTCTCGGATTCTCGTCGGCGGCCCGGGTGGCTTTTTCAACCTCAGGACATGGCTGCTCTCCATCCTCGGCGCCGTCACCGTGCTCCTGATTTTCGGGGCCGTCACCGGCAAAAGCCGGGTCTGACCCGCAGTAGTTGCAACGGGGGCCGTCCGCCCGGTACGGCTCCGGGGCTGTGTCACCGGGGGTGTTCGGCTTGCGGAGGCCCGCCGCGCCGGTGTGTTCAGGCGGCGTGATCAGGCTGATCCGGACGGTCACCGTCACCTCCATCGAAGCCGGGGCGGTGGCAATTGGGGGAGAGGTTGTCAGTTCGTTCCGGATGGCGGCGGCGACCCGCCGCGCGACTGCCGGGGCCGGGCTGGCGGGGTCCACGCCGATCCTGACCTGCACGCTCGTAGCCGTGCCAACCGTGCTGAGAGTGACGGCAGCTTCCGGGAGGCTGCCTGCACCGGTGATGGCGTCTGCGATGCCGGCGGCGGTCCGCTGCCAGGCGGGATCCGCAGGGTACAGGGCGGTGACTCCCGGGATGTCCCGGATCAGCCGGCTCAGACGCTCGGGGGTGTTCAAGTTCCGGTCCTTTCCGGCTGGCGGCTGGCGGGGGGGCCTTCCGGACATCGGAGAACGTGATGTTGATGGTGCGGATATTCAGTTCGGTGTGGGCTGCGAGGGCAGCCTCCAGGGCGTTGCGCAACCGCTGGGCCATGGCGTGGAACGCGTACCCGTAAAAGGCTGAGACGCGCAAATCCAGATCGACGGGTGCGCCCGGGGCGGTGATGTCCCCGCGCAGTCGGCATTTGTCGATCGTGGCTCCGTCGACAGTGTCGCCGACGTCACGGATCAGTGCGATGACCGATCCCTCGGTCTCGGACAGGTCGTCCCCGGGGTGCTCCGCGGTGATCGGGATGCTCCGCCCTGAGCGGGTTTCCCGGCCCAGATTGTTCAGGATCTCCCGCAGCCAGGGCTGTTCAGGTGTGCCTGCCATCCTGAGGTCGTGGTCCAGGAGTTCGCCGGTCAGCCGGTTCAGTTGCTTCAGGGCGGCCTGGCATTCGGGGCAGGAGCTAATATGGACCGCGTCCGCGGACTGGCCCGTTTTGAGGTAGCCGGTGAGTTCTTCGAGGCTGCGTCCGCAGCCCTGGCCGCCGGGGGCGCTCATTGCCAGTTCTCCATTCTCCTGAGCAGGGTGGCTCTGGCCCGGGCCAGTTTGCCACGGACACTGACGGGACTGATGTTCAGTTCGTGGGCGATGTCCTCGTAGGACAGGCCGCCGATCTCCTTCAGCGCCCAGCACTTCCGCTGGTCTTCGGGCAGGAGGCCCAGGGCCAGGGACAGCGCGGACATGCCGGCGTTCAGCACGGCTGCCTCCTCGGGTCCGGTCGCGGGATCAAATGTCTCCATCTGTGCTGAGCTGAACGGGTAGTGTTTTCTGCGCCGGAGGCAGTCGATGCCGCGGCTGCCGGTGATCCGCATCAGCCAGGCCCGGACGGCGCCCTTGTCCCGGAGCGTGTCCATCTGCTGCCAGGCCTGGAGCAGCGATTCCTGGACCACGTCGTCGGCGTCGGCGGTGGATCCGGTGAGCCGGGCGCCAGTGCGAACCGGTCTTCCGCTCAACTCCGACGATCCGGCAGGCTTCAGAATGTTGAATCCTTGCTTCATGAGCCGAATATAGGGCGCCCGCCCGGCCGTCTTGCCTGGCGGACCGGGCTTCAACTGTCGCTTCTTTTCTACAGCCAATGCAACTCCGAAATGCTCATGTGTTGCGACGATCGTTGGAATCCGCCGAGCGTCCGGCTCAATTCCGGGTTTCCGGCCCCGAGGACGTCCCTCATTTTCGCTGAATACGGCGCTGGCTCCTCCGGCGTCGGCAGGAGGAGCCAGGCAGTATCTCCGCATCCAAGGAGATACTTTGAATATAGAACGAACATCCCGTGATTCCCAGGGAGCCGTCCGGTAATCGTTTGTCAGCCGTGGGCGAGGACGGTGTCCATGAGCTCTGTGAGCTCGGGTGCTGCGTGTCCCGGCTGACAAGGGATGCAGGTGGCTTCCCTGTCTGTGTGGAAAGAGCCGGTGACCGCTGCCGCGCATCAGTGCTGTCGGATAAGGGAGCGTTCCTCATCCGGCAGTGCCAGGGTTTCTGTCAGGGACGCAACGGGCCGGCCGGCGAGGGCTTCTTGGTAGAGCCGAATGTGATCGGAGACCATGCGTCGGGCGCTGAAGCGTGTTTCTGCCACGCGCCGGCATCGGCGCCGGTCCAGCGTTTCCGCCTGCCTGAGGGCCGCGGCGAGGTGACGGATTCCGCCGCGCAGGAAGCCGGTTGCCCCGTCGTCGACGATTTCCGGGGCGGAACCGCGGGGTGTGGCGATCACGGGGGTGCCGGCGGCCAGGGACTCGATCATGACCATGCCGAAGGGTTCGGGCCACTGAATGGGATTCAGCAGGGCCACGGCGCCTCCGAGCAGCGTGTATTTCTCCGCCGTGTTCAGTTCGCCAAGATACTCCACATCGGATCCGAGCAACGGCACAATGACGGCACGGAAATACTCGTGTTCGTCCCGGCTCTGCATTTTCGCTCCGATCCGCAGCGGCATCCGGGCAAGGCGTGCGGCCCCGATGGCCTGGAGCATCCCCTTGTCGGGGTGCATCCGGCCCAGAAAGCACGCGTAGCCCCCATCGCCGCGCCCCAGCGGAACCGTGGCGGTGTCAATGCCGTGGTGGATGACCCGGCTGATCCTCAGATCAGGGGCGGAGCGTGCCTGGTGGTGTGAGATGGCAATGAGCGAGGCCTCGGCCGTCATCGCCCGGTAAATCGGACGGGCCCCTCCGGTTAAGGGTCCGTGCGCGGTGGTGACGAGGGGTGTTTTTTCCGGCCGGTGCCGGTACAGGGGCCCGGCCAGGGTGTGGTCGTGGACCAGATCGACGGCGGCCATCGCCTCGTAGGCGAACACGCTGTGCGCTAGCTCATCGGCGCACATCCCCATTCTGGACAGGTCCCCGGCGGGGGCACCGGGGACCTGTTCCACCGGACAGGTGCTGCCGGCCGCCGCGGCCAGCAGGACCTCGTGTCCCGCGGCCGCCAGCCCACGGGCCAGCACGTCGATGACGGACTCGATACCGCCGTACGCCGGGGGCGGAACCTGGATCCATGGCGGAGCGATCAGGCCGATGCGCATCCCGGCCCTCCTGCCGGCCGGGAGCCGGCGGCCGCTGCCGTGCCCGTGATCATGAGCTCAGGCGAGGGACATTGCCCCGATGGGTTGGTCATGCCTCAATGTAGAGCCGCCCACGCCGGCGCACAACCACAGCCCTGCCCCTGCATCATTGCACGGAAGGCTTTGGCTGCGGGGAGCAGATTCTAAATCCGCTGGATTGTCTGATTCCTACAACGGCCGGACCTGGTCCACATCCTAGGAACTGGAACGCTATGGCCTGGTCCTTCGAAAGGTGGCAACCCGCCGCCGGATTTCGTTCCACAACTATTCTCCTTAAGACGTCCCGCCGTAAGCGTGCAGAACAGACATCGGTACAGCTTCCCGTGACGGTTCGTTGACAGCACCCAGGCCAAAGCCGCCACCCTCACCTACGACTACTGGGGCAACACCAACCCAGGCCTCCCTATCGGCCGAAGCGTTGGCAAGATGCATCACTGATTGCAGGCACAGTCTTGGCCTGCGGCACAAAGGGTCAGTAAAGGTAGACGTCGATGATCAGGGCCGCCAGTGCCGTTGCGGCAGCTGTTCCCGCAATACTGCGGGGCGCATCGTGCCTGCATGGTCCGACCATCAGGGCTACAGCAGTTCCCGTGAGGGTGAATACGGCTGTTCCAGTGTCCTGCCAGCTGACCGGAAACGGCGCGAACGGCAGGTCGTGGGAAAACAGGCCGATTGCTCCTGTCCAGTTCAGGATCGAATTCCAGATCATGGGCATAAGGAGCGCGGAACCGGCTGCAGTGACCATGACACTGACCCGGCGTTCCCGGCGCACCAGCACCAGGAGCGCCACGGCGGCAAAA
Organism: Arthrobacter sp. UYEF20; assembly: GCF_040546335.1. Taxonomy (NCBI): domain Bacteria; kingdom Bacillati; phylum Actinomycetota; class Actinomycetes; order Micrococcales; family Micrococcaceae; genus Arthrobacter; species Arthrobacter sp. UYEF20. The sequence goes on from NZ_JBEPNP010000030.1 coordinate 18,511, forward strand.
GCGGATAACAATGCACCCAGGAACATCTTTGACAGACTCATCTAAGGCCTGACCCCGGCACACGCAAAGCTGCAACCATGCGTTCAGTGTAGGGCCAGAGCGCGGGCCGCACCCTGCCGCAGCCCGAGGGGAGAGCCGGCCAGCCCGGCCAGGAGTGAGTAGGGCCGGGGTAGACACGGCAAATTTCCCCGTCGACCGAACGGAGTATTTACGTGATGGTGCCGAGGGTTGCACGCACGACGTTCACGATCCTCGCGACGCAACTCTAGCCCGTGCCGCAGCTTCGGACTTACTAACCCTGCCTGCAGGCACTGGCGGATTTATCCGCGACAGCTATGTGCAAGGCCGGAGCCCCGTCTTCCACTGTGCCGTGCCGGTTAGCCTTTCGATCGTTCAGCTTTCAATCAGTCGGACGTAAAAGGCAGCGACCCGGGGCCCTCTTATTCAGGCCGACGGGCCGGCCTGCGTGCAGCAGCTGCGTTGGCGTCACGGAGGGTCCGTCCGGACGTCCATCGTTCAGCGCTCCCGCTAAGCGCCTGGCGCGCGCCGGAGATCCCTCCTGGATGACCTCCACATCCATTGCCTCAATCCCCATCTCGGTTCACGCACGCGATGCGCTGAGCTCGCGTGATCTACGGAAAGTCCTTTGTTATGACCAAAACGCAGTCCCTCGTTGTCGCCACCGATGGCTTCCATTCCATCTCCGAAGCGATGATGTCCCTCCAGAGAATGCTCGATGACTCACTCGCCGACACCTTGAGCCTGCTGGAAGAGGAAGGCAGCAGACTCTGGTCTATTGAGTCGGGTACGCACGCCGTGACTGCCGTTCCGGCGGGCCTACCAGGTGCGTCTGGCCAGCCCGTCCGCCCAGTGACGGTCCAATACGTCGCCTCCGCGGTCGTGTTGATTACGTACCAGGAAGACGGGAATGCCTGAGGATACGCCCTGATGCGACTTCTCACCGGACTTCGGGAGAACCATCGTGCCGAGGTCTTCGTGGTGCTAACTGACCGTGAGCTGGGTGTACATCCCGGCCGCGTAGTGGCCGGGAAGGTTGCAGACCAGTTCATAGGGACCTGGCGGCGGCGTGAGGGTTATCCACCCTGACGCGCCGGGCAGGATTCCTTGCCCGGTGCCTTCCGCGCAGGTGTTGGACACTTCCCCGAGGCTGCCGGCCTCATCGATTTTGGCGTCCCCGCCGATCTGGCAGGTGCCGGGGATCTGGTTCTCGGGAAGGGGAAGGATGACGAGTTCATGGCTGATGGTGCCAATGTTGGTGACCAGGAAGGACACCGTGCCGTGGGCCACCGCGCTTCGATCTGTCGTCATCCGCATGGCACCGCCCATCATGCCGTTGGGCCGGCGCATCATGGGACCGCCCATGTTGGTCAGTGAAACGCCGACGACCGGCCCGGGAAGATCCGGAGCCGTGCACCGGGTCCGGGACAGAAGACCGGTGCCCCCCGGATTCACAACACTGCCCACGACACCGACCGCCACGAGGGACAGGGCGGTCAAAAGAATCATTGAGGCGATCCCGAGGATGACCTGCCCGCGGCGACTCAACGAGTTCAATCCTGGCGCCTGAGCGCCGTGCGCCGTGCAGTGAACTCCTGCTCGTCGATTTCTCCGCGGGCGAAGCGCTCATTGAGAATACGCTCGGCGTCGTGGTGCGGCGGCCGCGGTGCGGCCGGTCCCTCACCCGGATGGGGACGCCGGAGCAGGAGCACCACGACGGTGACCACCCCGCCCCAAAAAATCAGCATCAACAGGGCCATGGCCACCCACGCGCCGATACCCCAGCCGTTCCCGTCCCAGCCATACATCATGATCAGACATCCTCCTGTGAAACTATGTCCGGGCCGCCTCCCGGAACAGTGCCCAACGACCCGGCGGACATTCAGTCACAGCCGGAGTCCGGGCATGACGGTCCTCGTGCTGGGCCGCAGGATCGCCGGACTTCGTCTCAGGACTCGGACCGGAGCCACACAGGCTAGCGAAGGATCAATCCGGCGAGCACGGTGACTAGACCCGGAAGAAAGAGCAGAAGGCGGAGGAACGCACCGACGTAGTCGGCGACTTTGACCTGGACAGGCTCCGCCGGCCTCGGAAGGCCGTAGAGAGCGGTGCCGAGCCACAGCTGGTACCGGAGGACCTCGTCGCGGAAGATGGACCACACGAGGGCGAGGACCATCATGGCAAGCCCGAGCTCCACGGTGATGCCGCTGCGGGCGGAGGATGATGTGCCGATCCCGTATGAGGCGGCAACATCCAGGCCGGCCGCGGCCAGCAGGATTCAGCCAGTCAGTATCCAGCGGCGCACCGTACTTCTGGTCTCCGGACGGGGCATCGCGGGGTCAGGAGGCGTTGGCGGGACGGAACGTCATTCCGCCGTCGGTGGAGACGAGGAGCCCGCTGGCAGTGGCGGCCCAGATCGCCAGCTTTGCATCCGGGCGCTTCACTGCCGCCACAGCCTGGACCGTGTCCTGGATTTTGCCCTTTTGGGTCCAGGTCGCGCCGGCGTCCGCGGAGTAGTGGACTGTCCCGTCCGGTTCGACTCCAACCGCTTCGGCGGGGCTGGCGAAGGCGGCGAACTGGACCACGGGTCCGGAGTCCGCCCCGGTCCAGGTTTGACCGCCGTCCGTTGAGCGGCGGATCCCTTGTGGGGTGGTGGCCAGGACGTTGTCGCTGGTGGGGTTTCCGGCGAGGACGGCCGGGACGAAATCCGCGGCCACCGTGTTCCAGGTCTTCCCGTCCGGGCTGGTGCGCAGTGCGCCGTCGTAGCCGACGATTCCGGATTTGGTCGCGGTGAGCGCGTGGAAGTCGGATTCACCCTGGCGGGAGAGCTGTTCCCACGTTTTACCGGCGTCGGTGGATCTGATCAGCCCGATCGGATTGGGAAGGCCGGAGCCTTCCCCTGGGTGTCCGGATGCGTAGAGGACGCCGTGGTCCGTGCCGCCGGTGAATCCCATCAGGTCGTTGGTGGCGCCGATTTTGGTGGCTGGTTTTTTCGTGACGTCGAACAGGCCATCGTGCGTGGCCAGGAGCACCTGGCCGGTTTCGCTGCTGACGCTCAGACCGTGAATGTGCGCGTCAGGCAGGCCGCTGCCGGTGCCGGCCGGTGAGGGGCCTGCCGTGCCGGAGGAGGGACTGCATGCCGAGAGGGCGAGGATGAGGGCGGCGCCGGCTGCCAGGACGGCTGCGGCGCGGCGCCGGGGAAGGGAGGGACGGGGCATGGGGACTCCAGGGATTCAGGCGGGGCATGGCAAGGGCGATGGCGCCGGCCCGTGACGGGCCGGCGCCGGAGGACACCGGTCAGAGGGTGGCCAGCAGGTCCTGCATTTCCTTGATTTCGGCTGTCTGGGAGGTCACGATGGCCTTGCTCAGCTGGATGGCGTCGGGGTTCTTGCCTTGGCTGATTTCAGTCGTGGCCATCGCCACGGCGCCCTGGTGGTGGGCGATCATCCGGGTCAGGAAGAGCTTGGCCGCTTCGGCGCCCTGGGCGGCGCCGAGCTTCTTCAGGTGGTCATCGCCCATCATCCCCTCGCCCATGCCATGGCCGGACGCCATCTGCGTCGGTTCGTTCCAGGTCGTGAGCCAGCCCGTCATCTGCTCGATTTCGGGTGCCTGCGCGGCCTTGATCTTGGTTGCGAGAGCGGTGATCCGGGCATCCATGCCCTGCTTCTTGAGCATCATGTCGCTCATTTCCACGGCCTGGGCGTGGTGCGGGATCATCCCTTGGGTGAACATGGTGTCCGCCGCGTTGTGGTCCGAGGCGGCCGGGGCTGAGTTCGAGGACATCCCCATCCCGGTTTGGCCCATGCCCGGAATGGAGCTGGCGGGTGTGCTGCCGGAGGTCCCGGCGCAGCCCGCGAGGGCTATGGCGGAGGCAATTCCAAGGGCAGTAATGGTCAGAGTTTTCTTCATGGGGCGTTCTGGACCGTATCGTCACGACGGACCGAGGGAAAGTCGGACACTACACGATCATGCCCCGATAACGCCCATCGATCCCCTTCCGGACTGCACCATGCGTCAAATAGCGCTGTGAAAACGCCGCCATTTACCGCCGAAAGTCACACCGGCCGCGGAAACACGGCGATCATGATCTTGAAATTCTGGGTGGCGCTTGCGCCGGTGGGGGACCGGCTTACGGGCGGGCTGTGCAGACGGCTTTTGGACATTCCGTGCAGTCTACTTCGGAAGCTGACATGAACTAGGGAAAAATATAGACCCACCAAACGGCGCCATTGCCAGGCCAGTGCGACGTCTCGAATCCCGAAGGATGCGAAACGGCCGGGTTGCGACTGATTCGAGCGACACTTGACTCTGACACTGTGGAAGGCGAGAGAACTAAGACATGTTATCCATCGGAGCTTTCGCGCAGATCGGGCAGGTGACCCATCGCATGCTTCGGCATTGGGATGCCGCAGGTCTGCTCGTGCCAATTCACGTGGACGAGTTCAGCGGCTACCGATCCTATGATCCTTCTCAACTTGAGCGTCTGCATCGCATCGTTGCACTGCGCCAGCTCGGTTTCGGTCTTAACGACATCTCGTCGATTCTTGACCATGGCGTCGAGGCTGATCGCATCGCAGCTCTGTTGCGTATTCGCCGCGCAGAGGTTGAGCAGGAACACCAGATCGCTTCTGGCCGACTCGTTGACGTGCAACGGCGGCTCCATCTCATCGAGAAAGAGAACCACATGTCCCAGATCGAGATCATCGAGAAGCCCCTGCCCGCTGCCCGCCTCGCAGCCCGCCGCGCGGTCGTAGCAGACCAACCTGAGGTCGCAAGTGTCGTGGGTCCCTCCTTTGACGCTGTTGCCGAGATCATCGGCGATAAGTGTGGGACTCTGGCGACGCCGGTCGCGCAGTACGAGACCGTTGAAGATGGCCTGCAGATCATTGCCGGCTACGCCTACACGGGACCCGCACGCGACGGCTTCGAGATCATCGAACTGCCCGCTGTAGAAACTGCCGTCTGCGGCGTCCATCTCGGCTCCATGGACCACATTGCCGAAAGCTGGCAGGCTCTCCACGCTGAGATATTCGCCCGAGGGCTTGTCCACTCAGGGCCGTGCCGGGAACTGTATGTCCGAGCGACTTCAGAGGATCAGTCCGACTGGGTGACCGAGTTGCAGCAGCCTGTTCGTCGCGGCTGAAGCATCCCAAGGTTCTTCCCGTTGCTCGAATCGGAGATCGTGGTATCAGCCGCAGGACTCCACGAATGGCCTCAAACTGTAGGCCAGATTTCCCCTCTCACACATCTAGGCAGGGGGTAGGGCGCCCGGTGGAGGGTGGTTCAGCGGACGCCCTGGTGACCGCAGGGATTCTTCACCGGGCAGGGGGTCCGGCTCAGTAGAGTGGAACGCATGAGTCTTGAATGGGAACAAGTAATTGTCGATTCGGCACGACCGGCTGAGCTTGGACTTTGGTGGGCCAAAGCTTTGGGTTGGGTCGTGACTTTGGAAGCTGACGATGAGTTCGAAATTCGTTCTGCACCGGACCGGTTGCCAGGGTTGGTCTTCGTGCCGGTGGCAGATTCGAAGGTAACAAAGAATCGTCTTCACCTCGATTTTCGGCCGGACGATCCAGCGGCCGAGGTCGAGCGGATGGTCGCTCTGGGTGCCCGCAGGGTCGATGTTGGTCAAGGCGAGCAGCCGTGGACTGTACTTGAGGATCCAGAAGGCAACGAGTTCTGCGTTCTGGGAGCCCGAAAGAAGGCCAGTACCGACAGTTAAAAGTTCGGACAGACCACGGGAGCGCCTGTCAACGGATCCCCTTGCGGGCTGCACCCTGCGCCAAATAGCTCTGTGAAAACACCGCCATTTATCGCTGAAAGTCACACGCCCCCGGAACCATGCGGATCGTCTGCGGTGTTCCATTCACGCTTGGACGTCCCGGTGGACGACCGTCTTACGGACCGAAGTTGAACAGGATTGTATCCACGGCCGGATGGTGTGGCGCGACTGCGCGAACCGCTTACGGAGAGTGACAACCCGCGCTGTTTTGTTTGCTGGACTCGCGATTCCTCCTGTTGAGTGTGATTCGTTACGGTGAGTGGTCCAGGTTTAGTCCCGCTTAGTGGCCCTGGCCGGCATCGGGCTAGCGACGCCGCGCCAGGGCCTGGCCATCGCTCGAACGCAGGTGCCGGACATGTGTCTGTCAATTAGCAGCCGATCTTGTCGAGTTCGACGAGGTCTTCGGCAGAGAGCGAGAGCGCTGCCCCAGCGGCGTTCTCGCGCAGGTGCGCGACCGACGAGGTACCGGGAATCAGCAAGATGTTAGGCGAGCGCTGCAACAGCCAGGCCAGGGCCAAGGACATCGGTGTCGCCTTCAACCGTGACGCCACTGCCGAGAGCGCCTCGGACTGCAGTGGGCTGAAGCCGCCGAGCGGGAAGAAGGGCACATAGGCGATACCCTCCCGCGCGAGCATGTCGATCAGTTCGTCGTCCTGGCGGAAGGCGAGGTTGTACATGTTTTGAACGCACACGATCGGCCCGATTGCTATGGCCTCCGCGACCTGTTCCGCCGTCGCGTTACTGACACCAAGGTGTCGGATCAGGCCCTCTTTTTGGAGTTCGACGAGCGCTTCGAACGACTCGGCGATCGAGCCGGCCACGGGTCCTTCGGCGTTGCCGAGCCGGAGATTGACCAGCTCGAGCGTTTCAAGGCCGAGTGATTCGAGGTTCTCCTGGACCTGGCGGCGCAGGTCATCGGGCTGTCGTGCTGTGGGCCAGCCACCCTGGGCGTCACGGTTCGCACCGACCTTGGTCACAATGTGCAGCGACTCAGGGTACGGGTGCAGCGCCTCACGGATGATGTCGTTTGTGATGCGCGGCCCGTAGGCGTCGCTCGTATCAATGTGCGTGATTCCGAGCTCGACGGCTTCACGGAGCACAGCGAGTGCTGCATCGCGGTCGGCCGGCGGACCCATGACCCAGGAGCCGGCGAGCTGCATGGCGCCGTAGCCGAAACGGGAGACGGTGAAGTCGCCGAGGTTCCAGGTGCCGCCGGGAAGCGAGGTGGTGAGTGTCGTCAAGAATCTGCCTTTCATACGGAACTGGGGGTGGTGCCTAACGGCTCCTTGCTCCAGTATGAGGAAGTAGCTTCCTATCGGGAAGTACGCACTTCCAGGTGCGTAAGTCACCCGCTGGTGAGAGGAACGTTCGATGGCAACCATGACGGCAGTGCAGAAGAAGGCCGAGAGTAAGGCGAAATACGATGCCTTTCTGGCTGTCTGCCCCAGTCAGAAGCTGCTCGACCGCATCTCCGATAAATGGGTGACCCTGATCCTGACCGCCCTCGGCAGCGGCCCTGACTGCGTCGGTGAGCCAGGAGCGATGCGCTACTCGGAGCTGTCCCGTACCCTGGCCGGCGTCAGTCCGAAGATGCTCACCCAGACGCTGCGGTCGCTTGAGCGCGACGGACTTCTCACCCGCACCGCGATACCGACCGTGCCCGTCACGGTCTCCTACGAACTGACCGACCTCGGTCTCTCTCTGCTCCAGATGATCCGCGGCCTCAAGTCCTGGGCGGAAACGCATATGGACGATGTGTTTGCCAACCGCGAGTCCCATGACAGTCGCGTCGCCTGAGGCGCAGTGGCAAATCCGGGCGCCAGCGCGGGTCAGCGCTACTGTCAAGGGCTGACTCTACGAATTCACGCGCGACGACTTGGGCCACTGGACGATCTTCGGTCTCGTGTCCGCTGATCGGGAGCATCTTGCATCAGTTCTCGCAGACACTCATCAGGTGAAGCTCTTCATCAAGTCGAGCCAGCTCAGCCGCGAGGTTGCATGACCGAAGCCCTTCGCCGCCTCTGGCCGATGAACGTTCCGCTTGCGGGCACCGCTCGTGGCCACTGGTCATTGGCATTGGTGTGAGTTGCAGAAGTGCATGGTCGAGTTCTCACATGGCGTATTGGCCGGTGGTGGGCGGTTGAACTGTCACGGGGCCAGCATCACTTGCGGTTGTCGAGTTGTTCGCGGACTGTCCCGGCTATGCGGGAGAGCGCAATTCCGAGGTTGCGTTGCTGCGCGATGCTCAGCGGGTCGAACACGAGCTCGCGCACGCGATTCACATGACCAGGGGCGCACGCTACGACTTTCTGCATTCCGGTTTCGGTCAGCGTGGCGAGTGTGTATCGCCCGTTGTCCGGATCAGGGCTACGGGTGACCCAGCCGCGTTGCTCGAAGCGGACCATAACCTTCGATAGCCGGGGCTGGCTGCTGTCGCATTGAGCGGCCAGGTCGCTGAGGCGAAGGGTGAGGTCTGGGGCCATGGAGAGGCGGGCGAGAACGCTGTATTCGTAGTTCGTCGTCTCGGCGTCGCGTTCCAGCTGCCGATCGAGCAGCGTCGGGAGCGCGATCACGACGGTGAGCAGGTCCTGCCACACCGCCTGCTGGTGTTCGTCGAGCCATCGGGGCGAATCGGTCATGACACGAAAGTCTACCCCTAGTTGAACCGGGTTGACTTGCCGAGGCAACTCAGGCAGAGTCTTTTCAGTTGCCCAGGCAAGTCCCGGCGCAACTTCCGGTCCTCATTACCGCAGGACCGCTAACGACAAACACCATGAGGAGAGTCCTGTGAAGGCAATTCGCTACCACCAGTTCGGCGGCACCGAGGTTCTACGCGCAGAGGAGGTGGAACTCCCCGTACCCGGCCCCGGCCAAGTGCTGGTGAAAGTAGCCGCGACTTCGTTCAACCCGGTGGACGACCACATTCGTCTGGGCGTACTCGCGGAAGCCATCCCGACCCCGCTGCCGATCACGCCAGGCCTGGACGTTGCCGGCACGATCGTCGAACTGGGTGAGGGCGTCACCGGGCTCCAGATCGATGACCAAGTCATCGGGATGTTCCCGTTGAACGAGCATGGCGGTGCCGCGGAGTACGCGATCATCGCAGCCGAGTTCCTCGCCACAGCACCGCGCACACTGCCGCTGGCGGATGCGGCTGCACTGCCGCTGACCGGGCTGGCGGCCCGGCAGGCCGCCATCGAGCTGGCCGATATCCAGGCCGGGCAGAGCGTGCTGGTCAACGGCGCCGGTGGCGCAGTGGGCAGCATCGTCGTGCAACTCGCCGCCGATGCCGGCGCGACGGTGACCGCCGTCGACGGGCCGCAGCATGCCGACCGTCTGCTCGAGCACGGCGCCTCCAAGGTCGTCGGCCCGCTGGATCTCGACGCGGGCCCATTGGCCGTGGGCGGGCCCTTCGACGTCGTGATTAACCACGTCCGCCTCGACCCGGAGGGTCTGGCGAAACTGACGGCCTACGTCGCTGACGGTGGTATTGCGGTCAGCTCCGCTGGAGCTGTGCCAGCCGATGACGAGCGCACCGTGCGGACAGCGAGTGTGTGGGTGACGCCAAACGGTTCCCATTTGGCCGACCTGGTGTCGCGCCTGGATCAGGGCCGGATCAAACTCAACATCGTCGACCGCCGGCCGCTGCAGGAACTGCGCGCCGTTCACGAAGACGCGGAAAATGGCAAGCTCCTCGGCAAGACCGTCCTGACGGTCAGCTAACGGGCTGAGGAGGATGAGCCTGCGGAACACGCAGGGTCATTCTCCGTTTCAGCCGGCTCCAGCGTTTCAATAGCCGACGGCGCAAGCGGAGCTCGTCCAGCCATCGAGCCGCGCGGGCTTGTGGTGCGTGGGCGAGCCGAGGATGACGGCCGATCGATCGTTGCCACGCTCACCGACGCGGGTTTCTCGCTGCCGACCAAAATAGCACCGCTGCACGTCGTCGATGTCTGGCGCCTCTTTTCGATCGGCTCACTGACGAACAGCCCCGCGCACTCGGCACGATCGCTGCACGCACGAACAGAAGCTACCTGAACTCAAGCAGCAACATGCAACAACGTCAGGGATGCTGCGTGAAGGGGGCCGAGCTGCCCGCAAGACGTTCCCCTTTTGGTACTCGCTAAGCACTCGTTGCGGTAGGCCTATCCGAACTGACGAATCAGGCCGGCAACACTCCCGACGATCGCTCCAAGCAGAAACCCTGCGCCCACCAGCATGTACCAGAACCCCATGGCTTTGAGCGTTGGAATATCGGCAAGAGTGAAACCTTCTGGGGCAATTCCTTTGCTTTCCCTGTAGAAGGTAGACCAAGCGCTTGCGGCGCCGTTGACATCGCGAAACACGCACCAACCGAAAAGGACTAAGAAAACGCCTGCCACGCCAATGCCGACGACCATCACCCAATCCAGGCGAGTCGTCACCCCGGTAAGAACGGTAAGGGCACACAAGGCAACGAACCACCGCTCATATGTCCTCGCTGGCTCAGGCAACTCCGAGAATAAGCGCCTGATAAGTCGGATGGTCCTAATGTTCCCTCGATTCAGGTCTCGCACATCTTGATTGCGAGAGTACAGCAACAGCGGCCCTCCACTTCGCCTCGTGGGTGTTAGGGCTCCTGACTGCATTCGGCAATTGACTGTCCCGCTCAGGGTTCCTCAATCGGAACCTATACGTCCAGGGGGTTCCCCGGGAACACTCTCCCCGCACTGGCGCGTGCCGGCAAATAAGTTCCATTCGAATACTCTGTGCGTATGACGTCTCTGGTGGCGCGGTATGGAGCCGGTGAGTGGTTTGAAGTCTGGGCTGAGATCCGGCACCTGCGGCCAGTTCCGCCCGAACGTCGTGCAGAAGTCGAAGATGTTGCGTCCACAACGATCCTCAGAGCAGGCAGGCAGATAGAGCGAATCGTTGAACAGCTCTTGGCGATGGGGTTTGAGCCGGAGAGCCACGATACCGGCCTTATGACGCCGCCGCCGCCCGATGTGGCCCTTCGCATTGCGACCGTGGAAGCCTCAGTGGGTCCGCTTCCTGAAGCGTTCAAGGCGAGCATGCAGCACATCGGGGAAGTCTCGCTGCTTGGAGACAGTCCGCCTCTTGGCGTCTATTACCATCAAACTCCTCCCTCTATGATGACCTCAATGCCGCCCGGCGCAGGGTTTCCGGACCCGCTGTGCCTGCCCGGAGTCGAACTACTGGAATGGGAATGGGAAAACGAACCGCAGGAGCTAACGACGGGCCTCTTTCCGTTCGCGCCGGATGAGCTGCATAAGGCAAACATCAGCGGGGGAACGCATGACCTTCGTCTGTCCGATGGCTGCGCCGACCCAGTTCTCCTCGGAGTTGCAGGACGGCCGGGCATCACCTTGACCGAATACTTGAGGGTGTCAGTAGCCTGGGGAGGATTTCCTGGGCACGCCTTCGACCCCGCTGGATACCCACGGGCCCTGGAAGGACTCATGTCACGCCCGCAGTTCTGACAAAACTCAAGAAGAGCTCGCTCCAGCTTGTGTGGTTTTCCCGATCTCGCCTGAGAAGTCATTCTTAAGACGCCGGGTCCAAGCGGCCCAATTTGCCCAGGAGCCCAGGCGTGTCCCTTGGTGTTCCGCTCGTCGTTCCCCAAAAGGGGCTGACGATCCCAATGGCATCACCGGAAAACGACACGATTTAGTCTCTTGAACCCCTGGACTGGATCTATCTATGTACTGAGTGTATAGATAGGGGTGTGAACAACACTCTTACCCTTCTGGGGTTACTGAGCCGCGAACCCAGCTATGGCTATGACCTAAAGCATTCCTATGACCGCTACTTCGGCGCCCAGAAGCCGCTTGCCTTCGGGCAGGTGTATTCCACGCTGGCGCGCATGATCCGCGACGAACTGATCAGGGCGCTGGGCGAGGAGACCGGCGGCGGCCCGGACCGCAAGAAGTACGAGATCACACCGGCAGGTAAGGATCGGGTCCGGCAGTGGCTCTTTACTCCCGATGTGCCCTCCGAGGCTCTGCAAAGCGAACTGTTCGCTAAGACCGTTGTCGCGCTGCTGCTCGACGACGATGCCGACAGGCTGCTCGATGTGCAGCGCGCGGAGCACATGGCCCGGATGCGTGAGCTGACGCGGATCAAGCGCGATGCCGATCTGCTGCAGGTGCTGATGTGCGACCACGGACTGTTCCACATCGAGGCTGACCTGCGCTGGATCGACCTGACCGGCGCCCGCCTGACCGAACTAAAGAAGGAGCTCCAGATCGCATGAAAACGATCGACACCACTTCCCCCATCCTCAGCGCCCGCGGGGTCCAGCACTCGTTCGGGCCGACCGAGGCGCTGCGCGGCATAGACCTTGACGTCCACCCCGGCGAAGTGCTCGCCGTCATGGGGCCGTCGGGATCAGGCAAGTCCACTCTGCTGCACTGCCTGGCCGGCATCCTTGCCCCGGGCCGCGGCACCGTTTCCTATGCGTCCCGCGCTAAGGCTCCTGTCAATATCAGTGGTTTGGGTGAAGCTGAACGGTCCAGTCTGCGGCTGACCGACTTCGGTTTCGTTTTCCAGTTCGGCCAGCTGCTGCCCGAACTCACGGCGCTCGATAACGTGAGCCTGCCCCTGCTCCTGGGCGGCACTAAACGCTCCGAGGCTTTGCACCGCTCGGCTGACCTGCTGGCGCGACTCGGGCTGGACGGATTCTCCGGCAAGCTGCCCGGGGAACTGTCCGGGGGCCAGGCCCAGCGCGTGGCCATTGCCCGTGCCCTGGTGACCTCTCCTGCGGTGTTGTTCGCCGACGAGCCCACCGGATCCCTGGATTCCCTGGCGGCTGAGAACGTCCTGACGCTGATGCTTGACCTTGTCCGGGAAGCGGGTACCACGGTAGTGATGATCACCCACGACGCACGCACCGCCGCTTACGCCGACCGGGAAGTAGTCGTGCGCGACGGGCGCCTCTCGGCCGGCCACAGGGTCGCGGCATGAACCCGACTGTCCTGAAAATCGCGCTGCTGGGCAGCAGATCCTCCTGGGGCCGGATGGCCGGCATCGGCGGTGGGGTAGCGATCGGTGTGTGCCTGGTGCTTCTGCTGTGGAGCGCAGCCAACGGGCTGGCCCAGCGCGATGCGCGAGGCGCGTGGCTCAGGGAGATGGGGCAACCCTCGGCCACCGTTTCACCGGAAGCTGCCGGCCGGCCCGGGAACCAACCTCTGAAGCCCATACCCCTGACACCGGAAAGGATTCTGCTGGGATTCCCGGTGGATGTCTTCCGCGACCAGCCCATCAGCCACCGCGAGATCGCAGCGCTTCCCACAACCACAGTGAAGATTCCCGGCATCGCGTCCCCGCCGGCCCCGGGACAGTACTACGCCTCGCCCGCCCTGCAGCGACTTATCGAATCGACCCCGGCCGAAGAGCTCGGGGAGCGGTATGGACAGTTCGTGGGCATGATCGATGACACGGCCCTCCCCGGGCCCGACGCTTTGGTGGTCATCACCGGCGTCACGGAGGCCCAGCTCCGCCAGGGCCCGGCAGCAATGCTCGTCACCGAGTTCACCACCAATCCCTACGGCGAGAGCGCCAGTTTGTACCGGACGGCTCTGTTAGTGGGCGGAATCGCGGTACTTTTCCCGGTGCTGCTCTTGGTCAGCATTGCGACCGGGCTGGGCGCGGCCCAGCGCCGGGAACGCTTTGCCACCCTTCGCCTGATTGGTGCTTCGCCCCGGCTGGTCGCCGGAATGGCGGCCGTCGAGACAGCCGTCCCCAGCTCGGCCGGGGCCCTCCTGGGCGTCATCCTGGCTGGCGTCTTCAGGCCGGCCGCAGCGGAGATACCCGTCAACGGCTTGAGGATGTTCCTCGCAGATTTCACGTTCGGCGCGGGATTCGCTGCCGCCGTCGTCGTCCTCGTGGTGCTGGCCGCCGCGCTGGTGGGAGCAGGCCGTACCGCCAGGAGCGGAATCGGCCCGTTGGGAGTCACCCGGGCCATGCACGAGAAAACCCCCACTGTATGGCGTGCCGTGCCGTTGCTGGCCGGACTGACGTGCATGGCCACCGGAACCGTACTGACCAAGATCGATACCGATGGGAATCCGTGGACTTCTCCGCTACTGATCGGCGGATTCGCAGTGACCGCAGTTGGCATCGTGACCATCGGCCCGTGGCTGACCAAGGCGGTCAGCAACGTCGGGTTACAGCGGGCACGTACAGCTTCAACGGTCATCGCCGCCAGCCGGATCCGCCGGACCCCCGTGGCAGTTTTCCGTTCCGTGTCCGGGCTGGTCATTGCCGTGTTCATGGTCTCCGTTTTCGCCGGAGGCATCAGCGCCATCGGGACGGTCGAGACACCCCAGGCCCGGGCCGGGCTGCTGCTGCCCACCAGCGTCTACGCTCTAGTAGCACCCGGTTACACACAGGGCCAGGTCTCCGCCGTGGCCCGGAGCACCAAAGAACTTACAGGAATCCAAGACGCCACCATCGGCTACACCCAAACGGCCCTGGGCCGGGGCGACACCATGGACATTTATGTTGCAGCCGCCGATGCCCTATCCCTCGGGTTCCCGGAAACCCGGGCGGAGAAAATCGTGGCCTTCGACGCGTCGTTCATAGAGCCCTGGACCACCAAGCCGGTCCCTCTTACGGCCGCACCCGTTGACACTTTGGCCGGCCTGGTACCGGTTCTGATGGTGGTCAGTACCGACGGGACGCCCGAGGCCATTGACCGGGCGCGCACGTCCTTGAACACGTCGGGCGTGACTGGCATGCCTGCCGCCTCACGGGCGGACACTGCAACGATGAGCAACACCCGACTTATCCAGGGATTGGCGGCACTTGCCTACATTGGAGTCTTCGTGGCCGTCGTCATCGCGGGAATCTCCCTCGCCGTGTCCACCGCCGCAGCGATCCTGGACCGCAAACGCGTGCTGGGCCTGATGCGGCTGATGGGCATGCCCGTGTCCGTCCTGCGCAAGGTCATTGTTCAGGAGGCCGCGGTGCCCCTCCTGGCCGTTTTGCTGCTATCGGTCGGGCTCGGGTTCTTCGTCGCATGGCTCATGATCACCTCATTCGGCGGCGGCAGGACCATTACCTGGCCCAGCACCGAGTACTACGCCGCGCTGTCCCTCAGTCTCCTGCTCGCCCTGGCCGCTGTGACTGCCACCTTCGGACTCATCCGCCCCAACACCGCACTCGCCTCCACCCGGTTCGAGTGAAGCATCGAGGGTCGGCCCGGCGCTCTTTGAATAAGGATAGATACGCCGTCAGTGATCACCCGTTTCAAGCAACTGGACTCCGGCAGCGAGGTGTCCCGCTGATCCTTCGGCTTACGGGCAGAGCTGCCTGCTGGTGCTACAGCGTGGCGCCACGTCATTGAAAGGGATCACTTTGTGGTGCTGCTCGCGGAGGCGGAGCTAGTGTGCGGATAGGCCGGTTTTCTCGCGTGGGTC
>NZ_JBEPNP010000031.1:0-31214 GCF_040546335.1 Arthrobacter sp. UYEF20
CGGCGTCGTCCTTGTACTTCTGGCTATACCTCTTACGGTCGGTCATTGTGAAGAAGGGCTCCTAACAAGCTGTCTCACAAAACCATACGGCCGCATGCCCTGGCCCGGATCGCATAGAACGTCTTGCGCGTGATGCCGTGCTCGTCGCAGAACGTGGTGACGGACCCGCGTGGTGCATCATCGGGCCACTGAGCAATCGCAAGGCGGATACGGGCGTTGACGGGCTCATTCTTATTCACCCGCTACCTTGGCGTCCCATGCCATGCAGGTCAAAGCCGTGTTACCCCTCGAAAAGTGTCACCACCAAACCCGCCGAAGTGTCACCAATGTCCTGAGGCAGAACTGTCACCGATGTCCTGCGACATAACACCCCTACTTTAAAAGCACCCACCCGCGCGGCGTGCCGCCGTCGTTTTGCCGGACCCACCCACGACTTTGCATCAGCCCTGGGGTTCCGGTAGCCGCGGCCGGTCCGTTTGATGTGTTTTATTGCCGTGTTTGTTGGCCTCTACCTTGGCCGTGGTTGTCCCGGTGACGATGAGGACTTCGATCTCGGCCCACCAGCGGCACACCGTCCGGTAGAGCCTGTTCGCTTCGGGCAGCGCGGCCTGCGCCGCGAGGTCGGCCAGGGTGGTTTTCGCGGCTGCGGCGTCGTGGAGGGAGCCGGTGCGCAGCAGGGTGCGGAGCTGTTCCTTGACCTGCCAGGCGGCCCTGAGCTTGCCGGTCGGGTCGTCGGTGTCGAAGACGCCGGCCAGCCGGTGCTGTCGACGTTCGGAGGGGTTTTCATCGGCTTTCAGCAGCAGCATGCGGTGCGCCCAGGCCGGGTCGGTGGCCCTGCCCCGCCGGCCCCGGACCTGCTGGGACAGGCCCTGCCGGACCGAGGTGAGCATGTGGTTGGCCAGCATGGTCATATGGAAAAGATCCACCGACACGGCGCTGCGCGGCAGCCACATCCGCAGCGCCTTCCTGAACGCCGCGGAGGGATCGATCGCGACGACCTGCACGCCGAGCCGCCATTCCAGCGGGCGGGCGAAGAGCCAGTCCCCGAGGCCCTTGTGGTCCCGTCCGTCCACGATGCCCAGGACCTGGCCGGTGTCCAGGTCCACGATCGTGGTCATCCAGGGCTCGTACCGGGTCCAGGCCTTCGTACCGGGGTCCTGGAAGAACCGCACGGACCGGTAGCGGTGCTCGTCGATGCCCAGCATCCTGGGTGCGAGGAGGTCCACGTCCGGCAGGCGCAGGGCGGCGTCACCGATGGCCGGCTGGACCAGCCACCACGAGATCCCGAACGCCATGGCAGTCTCGGACACGGCCCGGCCGGAGGCGATGACCGCGTCCAGCACCGTCTTCCGCAGCCGCCGCGTAGACCGGGCCCGCCGCGGCACCTGCGGCGTCGCCTCGCAGAACGATTTCCGCTCGCACAGGTACTCGTCACAGAACCAGCGCCGCTTGTCCCAGAGCAGCTCCACCCTGCCGGCGACGGGAATATCCCGCAGCTGCTGGCATCGGCGTTCCTTGACCCGGGAGACCCCGCAGCTCGGGCACCCCGGCGGGAACGTGGATTCGACCGTGACATGGCGCACCCCGCCAGGGAGCAGCACGGTGCCGGTGAGACATGGTAATCGGGCAGGTTAAAGATCATGCTGGCAGCATCATGGCCAGCCACAGTAGGCTCTAACAAGGCTCGTGGTTCCTGTTCAGGTTGAATGCGTAGTAACACTCATCCCAGCAGAACCACGAGTCCTCTGCTATCTACAACACGAACCTATTTCCCCGGGAACCTTGAAGAGCCGCCAAAGAACGCTCGGCAACGCTCGCTGCAGCCCGCGCGAAACACCCCGAACGCTTCACCAGCACCACCGACCCAAAAATCCTCGCGCTCCCAGGACCAGCATGGATCAACCAGCCCAAGGAAATCACCGAAAAGCCACGCGCCTAACTCCCGTTGGTACCGTTCAGCTTGAAAAATTCCGGGCTGGCGACGGTCTCAAATCCTTCACACACCTCCGGAAACCAATTAGGTGCTGAGTATCGCCTGAGGCTGGCGCGATCGCATCCAATCGATCAGCCGGATATGAGCCCCACTAGCAGAACCGCTAGCGCAGGCCCGGTCAAGCATCTCCAACGCCTCGCTGGTCCTGTCCGACGCAATCAATAACCAGGCATGAAAAATACCAGCCCCCGGACACCCCCGCGAAGCTGCCTCGCTATACGGGAGCATGTACTCGGACAAATTAAACGCTCCCGCTGTTTTGGCAACGAATACTCCCAATGCCGCTGGAAACACTTGCCCTATGCCATCGGCATCCCGCTCAATCAGAGCCGCCAACAGAACCTCAGCCTCAGTGTCTCGTCCTACCTCGAAATAGTGGGCGGCGAGGACTATTGGGTAGAGCTCGTTGTCAGAATCGAAGGACATTGCCGCCCGTAGAATGGGATCAGCCTCGGCGAGCGAGCGATTCTTACGGCCGTAAAAGTAGGCAAACCAGTAAGCAAACGCAGCCTGCAGCGGCTCGTACATCGTTGCGTTGATGGCGAGATCAGCTAAGGAAATCTGCGTAGTATCTTGACCGGCAAGCACTTCCATAGGGTCGCTAAAAAGCTTCGTTCCACTAATCCACGAGGCCTGCTTGGCGAATCCGCTGCTGCCAGCATAAATAGCCTGACAGCGTGACATCAGAACTAGTTCGTACATTGCTTGTGCCGCGTCGGATTTGAACTTGACAGTCTGAATCTGATCGACCGATAACACTCCGTACTGAGCACAAAGGTAACTAATAACCTCCTTATCCTGCCCAAAAATGAGGACTTCTTTCCCCAATTTCAGTGCTTCGACAACCATCGCCTTGGCCACGGGAAGCGTTATTCCTTTATAGGTATAGTGGAGCCATTTACGATACGGCCCGTAGAAGACGTCGCCACTTCTTAAGTGGAAACCGACGGTTCTTTCGGAAAGCTCAACGGCACGTGCAACTTCAACGGCCTGCTTAATGTCTGGATGAAAGTCTATTCGGTCAAACGCCGCCTGGAGACTGAAGTAAGCAGCATCACTGTCACCAATCCCAAATATATCCTTCAGCCCTAGCCGGGGGGCCCGCCAACCCTTCAAGGTCGAAAGATCACGGCGGGCTTGAGCAGCGGTAAGATTGGTTCCCCTAAGTTCAGGATACTCACTGCTATCGAAGGAACCAATCATATATCTCTGAATAAAGCTATCGGCGAAGAAGTCCTCAGCGGGAATTATCGCGTGGTCTTTCAGCTGAGCCGCGCCAGCGATTTGTGTGTTCCAGACGAAACGAAAATCTGCGTTAAAATTTTCAGATAACCAGAGACCGTTGAGAATCGCATTTAGTCGCTCACCCAAGCCATCCCCACGGGCAGCGATTACAGTCTTACGCTCCACGAATACTTCCACTTGAGACAAATGAAGATACTCACTTTCCGTGAGCGAAATACGCACGAAACGCGCATCAATCTTTCCACCAAGGGCAAATTCAATACTTGGACCCCAATACACGATCCCGCGATGTATATCTATCCAGTCGACCAGATCGTTTGAGACCTGCACGCACAACGTTCGTGCCCGATCTTGCTCCCTATCCTTTCGATTCTGGATACGAATAGAGATGATCGGGTAGCGATCTTCCAGGTCCACCATCCACCACGGTTTTGCCTCACGTTCAGTGTGAAAGGCGAATCGTTTGTGGTCCAATCCGTCAACGGCCCTAGACGACTCTGCTTGCGAAGCAGATCGGTAAAGGGAGCTCTGGGTGGTGGGCTTACGATAAGCTATATTTGTAGGGGTAGAATTAATTTCAGTCAACACACTATCTCCAAGTGGCTAATACCACCATTTATTATTTGCCGCAAAACTATCGTAACTCGATAGATTGGCTCGGATCCCTTGCGGTCCATGTAATCCGCTGAATTTGAGCTGATGTTAGAAAAACCGCGGTTCCCTCTAGCAGATTCCAAATACCATCGAATTCAATAGTCGGTTTACGAATAGCCGGCGCAAGATGTGTGGCCCACGATCAGCCGCCGCTCCCTCGTACAAGTTGGACATTTTCTCTGTACCATTCCACAGTACTGCGGAGGCCGTTCCTCAGGCTGATGCTGGAGCGCCACCCGGTACCGGCCAGCTTAGAAACGTCCAGCAGTTTTTGCGGCGTACCGTCAGGTTTAGACGTATCCCATTCCATTTCACCGGTATAGCCCACTGCATCAGCCACAATACCTGCCAGTTCTTGGATTGTGACATCCGAACCAGTACCTACGTTCACATGTTCCGCACCGTCATAGTGCTCCAGCAAGTGCAAACAAGCGCTGGCCATGTCATCCACGTGAAGGAACTCGCGTCGAGGAGCGCCCGTCCCCCAGTTCGTCACGGTGC
The DNA here is from genome assembly GCF_040546335.1 of Arthrobacter sp. UYEF20. NCBI lineage: Bacteria > Bacillati > Actinomycetota > Actinomycetes > Micrococcales > Micrococcaceae > Arthrobacter > Arthrobacter sp. UYEF20. The sequence goes on from NZ_JBEPNP010000031.1 coordinate 4,394, forward strand.
CGGCCCCGTTTCGGACCGCATCATCGTAGCGCCGGATGAGTGCCGGCAAGACATGAGATTCGTTTGGAGAAAAGTTATCCTCTGGGCCATATAGATTTGTAGGCATCGCAGAAATCCATGGAAGACCGTACTGCCGACGGACGGCTTGGACGTGCAAAATTCCAGCGATTTTAGCTATTGCGTACGCATCGTTTGTCGGTTCCAGATGCCCCGTAAGCAGAGAGTGCTCGCGGATTGGCTGCTCGGCCAACTTCGGGTAGATGCACGAGGAACCCAAAAACAAAAGCCGCTCCACACCGAACTCACGAGCTGCGTCCAGGACGTTGACCTGGATCCGTAAATTGTCGCTCAGGAAATCTACGGGATAGGTGCTGTTTGCCAGGATGCCACCAACCCTCGCCGCCGCGAGCGCAACATAACGTGGCTTGGATTCTGCAAAGAACGCAAAAGTTGAATCGCGGTCCTTGAGATCTAACTCTCTTGAGGTGCGACCCACTAGATTATTGAATCCTCCAGACTGGAGGACGCGCCAAATGCTCGATCCTACTAAGCCTCGGTGCCCAGCCACATAGAATGTCGCGTCGCGGTCCAGCGGACCCGGCGTGAAGTCAACGCTCGTCATTACGCATTCCAACTGTCGAGGTCGACCTTGTCAACCCAATGATTACCGGCGTGTGACCGAGCCTTGATGTCCGCGTCCACCATTATGCGTGCAAGCTGCGGCGTCTCCACGGTGGTCTTCCAGCCCAGCTTCGCATGAGCCTTCGACGGATCCCCGATCAAGGCGTCAACTTCCGTCGGACGCAAGTACCGGTCATCAAATTTGACATGTTCCTCCCAATTCAGCCCCACATGGTCGAAAGCAACCTGAAGAAAGTCCTTCACCGTGTAACCGGAACCGGTGGCCAGGACGAAATCCTCCGGTTCGTCGACCTGCAGCATGCGCCACATGCCTTCGACGTACTCCGCCGCATATCCCCAGTCACGGACGGCGTCCAGATTGCCCATATACAGATCACTCTGCTCGCCGCTTTTGATCGCGGCCACGGCTCGGGTTATCTTGCGAGTTACGAAAGTCTCACCACGACGCGGAGATTCATGATTGAACAGAATACCATTGACGGCGAACATGCCGTATGCCTCTCGGTAATTCTTTGTGATCCAGTAGCTATAGACTTTCGCTGCTCCATATGGGGAACGTGGGTAGAAAGGGGTGTCTTCGCCTTGCGGCGGCGGAGTCGCACCAAACATTTCAGAAGTAGAAGCCTGATAAAACCTTGTTTTGATGCCAGACATTCGCACAGCTTCCAGCAGGCGAACCGTGCCCACGCCGGTAGTATCTGCGGTATGCTCTGGCTCATCAAACGACACCCGAACATGCGATTGTGCTGCGAGGTTGTACACCTCATCAGGATTAATCTCCGCCAAGAGAGTAACAAGCCTTGCGCCGTCGCTGAGGTCGCCATAGTGCAGGAACAGTTTAGCAGCCGGATCGTGCGCATCCACATATAGGTGATCGATTCGAGCAGTGTTGAACGTCGACGCACGACGAATCAATCCATGAACTTCGTACCCCTTCTTCAGCAACAACTCCGCCAGGTAGGAGCCGTCCTGCCCAGTAATTCCCGTAATCAAAGCGCGTTTCGTCATTGGTAACTGACCTCTGTTATTCGTTGCCGTCTTCAAATGCGGCCTCCGATGTGTTCATAGCTTCCATCTATCCGCTCACGCGGGTAGACGGGCAGACCCTAACTATACTTGGCCCTGCTGGATCTATGAATTGTGGTCCCGTCGGCTTCCGCGACGGATGGCGATCGAGGCGGCAGAGGGTGGTGGGGAGGGGAACCGCACAGATCCTCGTTGCCCACGGAGAACTCGTTGTGGACGTTCCGTCCACGCTTGCCATGAAAGTCTGGGTCCGCTCCGCGGGCGCTGTTACAGCGACCGCGAACGCTTCAGCCGGGACACAGGCCTGCGGCAGGCAAATCTGCGCCCGTTGCAGTGGCAGCCCAGACCACAACGCGCCTGGCTGGTCAACCGTCTGCACAGAATCCTGCATGAACTCATACATGTCGTCGCTGGCAGCAGCAGGTGGCTGGTGAGGCGCTCATCGCTGCGATAGATCTCCAGCATGGTCTCCGTGACACGAAGATCAACATTCGAGCCGATGTGGGCGAACGGCACGGAGTAAAAGTTCTTCGCCCAGACCACGTGGCCGTTGCGCCCAACTTTGCGCCCATAGGTCCAGGTGCTGATCTCGAACGCCACCGCCGGCAGCGGTTGCAACACCGGCTTCTCCTCGGCGGTGAACACGCTCAGCCGGGAGCCCTCCCGCTTCTGGAACGGCTGCCTGTTATAGGCATCGATCTGCTCCCGAATCCGTCTCCGCAACTGCGCCAGGCTCGTGAACACCTCTTTCCTCAACCCGGCAATCACCCAGGTGGCGACGTGCGAGACAGTGTTTTCCACGCTCGCCTTGTCCTTCGGGTGCCTCACTCGGCCCGGTAGTACCGCCGCTGAATAATGCGCCGCCATCTCCCGATACGCGTCGTTGAGCACGACCTCACCCTCGCGCGGATGAGAGATCACCCCGGTCTTGAGATTGTCGGGCACGAGCCGCGGGACCGTGCCGCCGAAGAACGCGAACATCTCCGCATGCGCGCGCAGCCACGAATCCTGCCGCATATCCAGGCACGCCTCCACGAACGCATACCTGCTGAACGGCAGACACGCGACGAACAAATACACCTTCGAGACCTCTCCCGTTGCCGGATCGACCAGCTGCATCGTCGGCCCAGACCAGTCGACCTCGATGCTGCGGCCGGCCTTGTGGCCGACCCGGGACGAGGCGCCAGTGACCATCGCGTGATCGCCATAAAGCCTGCAGAACCGGTCATAACTCATCGCCGCTTGCCCCGCCCGACCGGATGCGTCGACATACTCCTGGTGCAGCAGCTTCAACGTCACCCCAACCCTGGCCAGCTCCCGGTGCACCTGGCCCCAGTCCGGCTGCATAAACACGCTCTCGCGCACCCCACGGCCGGGAAATAGCGCCAGATAAACCTCACCATCAGACAAATCAGCAACGTCATCCCAGCCGAGCCCTGCCCGATCAGCAGCCTCGATCACCGCCTGAACGCTGTGCCGAGACATGCCCTGAGCAGACGAGATAGCCCTGCCCGATAGGCCTTGATTGCGAAACTGCAAAACCAGTTTCGCCTTGATCTTCCGTACCATTGCCGGTAATCCTTCCGCCACGTGGCCCTCACGTGGTGGAAGGAGCCTTACAGATGGCGCTCACCCACACCGACACTGGCGCTCACCCACGCCAATCGGGATTCCGACCACGGCGCTCACCCGCACCACCTCTGGACCCCCTGAAGGCCAATATTCACTACCAGGTGCGGCAATATGCCGGCTGGTACCGGCACATCACACTCTCCATGTTCGCCCACGCCTTCCTGACGGTCATACGCTCTAAAAAGGGGGCCCTGCCGCCGGGACCGGGGACCTGATCCGGCTCTCCCTGCCGGAAATCAGGCGCCTGCTGGTCCGGCTGGTCTGGTACCGGCCACTACGCCCCGACCCGATCCTCAGGCATTCGATCTGGCGGCGGAAACACCAACAGCGAGCCCGCTACTGTCATTACAAGGCCCGGGGGCACACCCCATAAACGCGGCTGTAGTACTAGTCAGCACGTTCGGATAGATCCATAGTTCCACGACCGCGGCGTATTCGGGCTGGCGTCCAAGTCTGGTTTCAAGTACGAATGATGTACTGAAAAAACATGAGCGATGCCATTCTAATCGACGAGCAACTACGAAGCTAGGGGAACCTTGACCAGCCAGCCTGAATCTATGCTAGAGCCATCCTCAACAGTATTTGATCACCTAAAGCAGCAGAACAGTTTACTGTCGGAGCTGACCGAGCTGCTCACGACGCGGACAGAGCTGGCCACCTCGACCAGCTCTGAAGTAACCACAACCCGGCGCACAGTTGAGAGCTTGAAAACCATCCTGGGTGCCCCGCTCCTTACCCGGGTCCGGGCCGCGATCATGCGCAAGCAACCCGGATTCATGGAAACACTTGAACTGATACGCGACGAAGAACTGAGCTTCGCACGTTTCGGAGACGGCGAGTTCCGCCTGATGACGCGACTGGACTTCAACCTGTGTTAACGCCAACCGAAAATAGGGCCATTAGTGCCAATTGAATACGGGGCCACAGGGCCGCTGTCTCCCTGCTTTTCTTCGGCATCCGCGCCTCAGCCTCCGCGCTGGGCAGGAGGCTCGAGTAAGGGCTCAATTCCTATTTTGCGAACGCACGTTAGACCGTCAGTACTACGCTTTCAAATTTGCTAATTGCTTCGTCCTGGTAAGATTGATAATCGAATTTTTGGGGCTTTGTTTTCCCCTCTAGGAATTGGTTCATCCCGGAAACAAGACCACTAACACTATTGTCGACTAGAAGGCCATAGCCGTCCTCCAACACACTTTTGGGGCCCACAACATCCGTTGAGATGACAGGCTTTCCAAGAATCAAGGCTTCGAGGACCACGAGGCCCTGTCCTTCATAGTCAGACGAGAAAACAAAGCAGTCGGCGCGTTGAAGCGCCGGAAACGGGTTTAAACGCAGCCCGGCCAGGAGCACACTGGACTCCAGTGACAGGTCCTCTATGAGATCCTGCAGATCCTGCTGCAGCGGTCCATCGCCGAGGATTGTCAGCTTGCAATTAGGGTTCGCCTCGACTATTTTAGCGAACGCGCGGATGAGTTTGGCGTGACCCTTCTCGGGGGACAGGCGTCCGAGTGTCACAAAGTTCGTGGACTCTACATCCATCCACTCGTGCAGATCTTCTTCAAGCGGATCTGCAGCCAGTTCCTTCGCCTCGTCGGCGTTGACCACGTTGTTGCAGTAGTCAAATTTAGCCTCCGGCAGGTCGAAAGCTTCGGATAATTGACGAATATTCTCTTCGTTGACGCTCTTCGTGACGGACACCAGTTGATCGTACTTTCCATAGAGACGGAACATCGATTCTAGGTAACGGAAGCGGTGGCGCCATTCACGGTGCATGTCATTGTGCAGGTAAATGGACTTCCTGGCTGCAGGGTTGGTGGTGTTTGCGAACAGTGCTGCCCAATACCTTGCGTAGCCTTCAAAGCAGACCACTGAATCGAAGCGGGCGTCGCCGAACAGGCGACGGAATTCCCGTTTGAAGGCACGATCGTATATGTCCCAGAGCTCGGGAGTTGCGAGGTCGCCGGTGGCATTAAACTTGTCGATCACCCATCGTTCTTCCGCGGTCACGAGCTGGACGCCCACCCGCCCCAGAACTTGGACATGCCCGGGATGCTGTGCAAACTTTTCGAGTCGCCGTTCTTCGGAGTTGACGGCGGACGGGTCGATCGCCACGAACATTCGATTGCTGCCGCTGTCTACGTTTCTGACAAGATTCAGATAGGACGTGGTTATTCCGTTTGGAATGAACGAGCCTTGATAGAAGAGCACATTGCGCTTCGGGCTTTGATCCAGTGGAACGACACATTCAGTAGCATCGAAGAAGAAGAAGTCGATCGCTCGTTGAGTGGACGATCCGTCTTCAATGGCGCAGAAAGTGTCTATACCGCGCAAGTACTTCTCGTCTGTGGCCGCCTCATCCTGTAGGGCGGTCGAGACTTCATGGAGAAGCCCGGTGGTTTCAATGCACACTCGACCAGGCAGCGTTTCTAACTCAAAGTACAGTCCCCGCTCAGAAGCGTATTCATCAAGGTCGTAGGCAAAGTAGACGATGGGTCGCCCGGTCGCCATGAAATCAAAGAAGATGCTGGAGTAGTCGGTGATGAGTACGTCCACTACGGCGAGCAGGTCGTTGGTCGGGATGTCGTCCGGCACCACGAACTTGTCCAGCGCTCCTTCGGTCCCCTCCTTGGACGTCAGCGCATGGCCTCGGTACAGTGGCACGCAGTCAAGCGTCGCAAGCTTCTCCATAACACTTGGAACGTCAACGTTGCCCTTCTCGAGCGAGCCAAGGGAGCCGCGCCAAGTGGGTGCGTAGAGCACGATCTTCTGGCCGTCGTTTATCCCCAAATGACGGCGTAGCTCCAGCTTTTGCTGCTCACTGGCTCCAACGGTGGCGTCGATGCGCGGGTACCCTGTGACTGCCAGTTGTCCTGCGAAGATGCCCTCGACATCGTACTTTTCGATGAGACACTCTGCGGTGAACTGGTTCGGAGCAATCATGTGTGTTGTATGCAGGAAGTTCCGCGCAGCATTCCGATGATCCATGAAGCCGTTTTTGATGTCCCGGCCCAGCGTCTTGAGCGGAGTTCCATGCCACGTGTTCAGGTACTTCTGACCCTCACGCCGGATGAAATAGGGAGGGAATGTGTTGTTATTGATCAAATGCGTCGCCGTGGACAGATAACGCAAGTAGAGGTCGCTATCACGGGTGGCGAAAATGACGTTAGTCCGGCCGGCCAGCTCGTGCGGAATTCTGTTCTTGTCATTGAGTACCCATACGTGAGTCCAAGAGTCGAACTGAGGATCGGCCAAGAGGTTCCGGCAGATCTGCAAGGGATTGCACGAAACGGAGTTGCCATGGCTGCTCTCGTACAGGACCGTCGTCGGCGCCAGAGGGAGTGTCTCAAGGAACTCGGTGTAGATCATCGACTGGTTGAGCTCTTTGTTTTTGCGATAGGGAGCTGTGTCGACGCCGTGTGCCCGTTTGAACAGGCGTGTTTCCAGGTATGCACGGCAAGCCGCCTCAAAGTTCCCGATTTCTTGTAGCGCGCGGCCCAATCTGTAGTAGGCGTTGGGGGAGTGGCTCTCCATCCGCTTGACGGCGGTGTCGAAGGCTTCCGCGGCGGGGACGCGCATTCCCCGGAGCTCCAGGCGTTCCCCGGCCTCTAAGCACCGCTGGGCTGATTGTGATCTCAGCGCGGCGGGCAGGGTATCGACAAGGAGTCTTTTCTCATAGACGCTCGCCGGTTGGTCTTTCCTTCCGGTTGCAGCCTCGGTTTTTGGTTTGAGCGTGGCGGCGAATGAGAGGCACGCGCCTTCAAAGTCGCGTGCCTGAGTAAGGACGTAGCCCAGGCGGTAGTACCAATACGAGGGGGCAGGGCTATTCAGACTAATCGCGTATTCGTACGCGGAAGCGGCATTGCCCCACTCACCGAGCCGCTCGTGGGCGAAGCCCAAGCCGTAATGCCACTGTGGAACAGAGGGGTCCATAGCCACGGCGGACCGGAACGATTCAATGGCCTCGCGCCACTTGTAAGAGCGCATGAGGGCATAGCCGAGCTTGTAGTGCAGCTCAGCTGACGTTCGTTCATGACGAAGGGCACTCCTGAACGCATCCGCGGCGGCTACCCATCGACCCCTTTTCTGGAAGAACACGCCTACGCCGAAGGCTTTCGCCTGCAGCTCAGTATCGGCAGCGACAGCCCGCCGGTAGGGGCGCCGGGCCTTGCCGGGCTGCTCTAGGAGCTCCCAGCACCAGCCCTCACGGAAGTGGAGATCCGCCTGTTCAGGTTTCAGCAGCGCCGCAGCAGCATAGTTCTCGCCGGCCTCGGCGAACCTGTTCATCGAGAACTGCGCATCAGCCAACTGGACGAGCCATGCGGGATCGTCGCTGTTGACACGCAAGCCGTCAGTCAGCGCCTCGATCTGCTGCCACAGCGGGGCCTTGCTCGTTACGAGCTCCTGTACTCGTTCGCGGTGGCGGCGGCCCTCGGAGCGACGCATTTCAAGTAAAGCTGCCTGTGTCTGCTCTGCCGACGCCTCTGCTGCAACCAGCCGGTGCATCCATCGGATCCGTCCGGGGTCCAGGGCGAGTGAGGACTCATAAGACGCCACGGCGGCGTCGTAATTCCCCAGCTGTTCCTGGACATAGCCCAGGCGGTAGTGCCACGAAGCCATGTCTGGTTCCAGCGCCGTAGCTTCTTGGAGATGCGCAGCGGATTCCTCGAATTGCCGGAGGTGGAAGTGGGCATGACCGAGCCGGAAAGCTAGCTCGCCATCGGGACCGTTCGCGCCGTCCAGCAAGGCGGTGTAGACCTCAACGGCGGCGGCCCATTCTTTCCGTTCTTCAAGAAGTAGGCCATGTTCGATCGTTTTTTGCGCGGGGCTCATAATTTTTGCTGCGTCCTAAGTTCGTGGCTGCCATCAGGTCAAACCGGCTGGCGCCTGGCAAGGCTGGTGTTCGTGTCGCGGCCGCGGCCTAGCTCTCCATGGGTGAAGACGAGCGGCTGGATCCCACCGGCACCGGCGCGCTTGCGCCGTCCGGCCACAGCGCATCGAACACGCGCTGGGTGGCCTCCCCGTCACATTGCGAGGCAAACTCCTCGACGAAAGCCTCATATTTAGGCGCGTACCGGCGCGAAACCGAAGAGATGTTCTTGATGGACCGGACCACTTGCTCCGTGGTGTTGTGCAGGGGACCGGGCGCCTTTTCTTCGAGATCAAAGTAGAAGCCGCGGGTCGCGTCCCGGTACTGCGCGATGTCCGGTGTCAGGAAGATGATCGGCTTGCCGGTGACACAGAAATCGAACATGACGGACGAATAATCGTTCACCAGGATGTCCGCGGCCGTGTAGAGGTCGTTGACTTCCGGGTATTCGGTCACATCGATGACAAACTTGTTTGCCGCCGTCTGCCGCTGGCCGGCGATGTTGTGGTGTCCGCGCAGCAGCAGCACATAGTCGTCGCCGAGCAGCTGCTGGGCCTTTTCGAAATCGAGGTACGTGACCATTTCATACTGCCGTGAGGCGTTTTTGGCATCGTCGCGCCAGGTGGGCGCGTAGAGAATCGCCGTCTTGCCCTCGGGGATGCCAAGCCGGCTGCGGATGCCCTGGCGGTCCTCGGCCATCCGCTCGCGGGTCAGGCTGTCGTTACGGGGATAGCCCTCAGTCACAACCCGTCCCTCAAAGCCGAAGCAATTGGCCAGGACCCCGGCCGCGTAGTCGTTCTGCGCCAGCAGCGCATCCCAGTACTCCGCCTCCCGCCACATCAGGTTCCAGTAAGACAGCGAGAAGTTGGTCCGGGCGACATCGTTGCCGAGCTTCTTGAGGGGTGTCCCGTGCCAGGTCTGGATGTAGACCTGCCCCTCGCGCTTGCGGAAGTAGAACGGGAAATTGTTGTTGTTGATCAGAATCCGGGCCTCGGTCAGGAGCCGGTACCACAGCCGGGAACCGATCAGCACCGGGTCGGTTCCCGCGGGCACGGGCACCGAAAAATCAGCAACGGCCCAGTACATGGGCCACTGGCTTCCCCGGCGCTCGAATTCCTCCAGAAGGCGCCGCGGGCTGTCTGTGGCGCGGCGTCCGCCGAAGCACATGAACAGGATGGCGTCCGTAAGCTCAGCGTCGCCGCCCGCCGTTACCGGGGTACGGAGCGCCTGCTGATCGAACCGACCCACCTCATCAGCCGCGAAGGGGGGCCGCAGGTGGATGGTCAACGCCGCCGCCTTGGCAGTGCGGCTCAGGCCGACTTCCAGTCGGCCCGCCTCCATCCGCCGGGGCATCTGCGTCTGAAGCCCGGACGACGCCGGGAACCAGTGGCCGAGGTGGTCGGCGACTCCCGGTGGAACGAAGCGCACACTGTAGGCGCCGGCCTCCGGCATCACGTCCTCGCCGCCCCACGGGTTCTGGGGCAGCAGGAAATCGGCGGTGAAGGCGTTGCTTCCCTCGTTTGTACGGACCGTCAGCGAAACGTCGGTCGCGGGGATTATTGCCTTTCCGCTGGCGAGGACAAACCGGGGCGAGTGGATGACGGGCAGGTCGGCCGTACCTTCGATCCGCAGGATGCGCTTGTCGGCTGACACCTCGACGGTGGAGGCAATGACGCGGGTCTTGCGCTCCTCCACGGTGATGAACCCGTACCCTGTCAGGCCCAGCCGGAGGCTGCGGGTCTGGTCCGACAATGCTTCCAGCTCGGCGGAACCTTCCGGCCACGCCACCGGCTGGGGGGTCTTGAACCCGCTGTCCAGGCGCAGCTGCCATTCATACTCGGCAGTGTTGGTGGCCTTGGGCCCCAGTGCCGGAACATTGATGACGTAGACGGCCCGGTTGCCGTCCACATCGAGGCACGTCGCCGTCTTCCTGATGCCCAACTTGGGGGACTCGATGGATACCTTGGCGGCCACGGGGGCCGAACGGGACTCGACAGTCAGCGTCAACGTTCGTCCCGTCAGCTCCAGGGAGGTGGCCACGTACAGCGGCGTGACCGGGACAAAGGTCAGGCCCGTGGTGCCCGGGCGCATCTCCACGGCCATCCGGGACGTTTCCAGCATCGGGCCCACGGGCAGTTGGCCGGTGGATCCGTTCAGGTCCCGGCGGGTCAATGGCTCTGCGAAGGTCCTGCCGCCGGCGGCGACAGTGAGGAGAACGTACCAGTCGGCGGGGGCCCCGGTTCCGCCCTGCATAACGGCCGGGTCGATCATGGCGCTGAACCCGGCTTCGGCGTAACTGGTCCAGTTGTCGTTGGATTCCCAGTCGATGGATTTGTCCGAGTGGCGCTGCACCGTCAACGGGACGTTCGCGCCGCTGCCGGCGTTGACCAGGGACATCTGGATCGCGAGGTTGCCCTCGAGCGGATCCACCGAGGAGATGTAGGCATGGCCGCCGATTTCAAGCCGGCCGTCGGCCTGCCAGGCGAAGCGCGTCATCTTGCTGATCAGGCGGAGGTCGATCTCGCGGCAGGGCAGGAGCTCCGGGTCGTAGCCGGTGAGTTCGTCGAGGTACCTGGGCTGTGCCAGCAGGCCGGATTCCGTGATCCGGGTGGGGAAGCTGGAGCTGTAGTCGCTGCGGTGGTTACAGATCCGGACAACGTCCTCGCGCTTGTCCGCGAGGACAGCCGAGAGGATGAGGCGGTTGTGGATTCTGATGAGATCCCAGTCCAGCTCCTGTCCGTCGCCGAGACGATGGACAGTGGCGTGCAGCAGATCCCAGTACCGGGGCTCGGTCCGGGGGACCACCTCGTAGTAGGGGAACAGCCCGTTGCCTAGCTCGCCGGAGAGCCAGCGACGGTACGTGTCCGGCGCTGAGAGTTCTTGGATCACGGCAGCCAGCGATTCGAGGCGGCTGAGGCGGTCTTGGAGGTGCCCCGTCTGGCAGAGCACTTCGCGTTCGGGCGTGCGCACGGCGGCGTCCAGGGAGGTGTCAACCACTGTGAGGTCCACGATGTCGAACGACTCTGCCCGGGTGTAAAGGGTCGGAACCGCCTGGTACTGCCAGTGCTCCCGGTCCAGTGCGACGTCGGCGGTTGCCGAGATCCAGAAGTCCCGAGTGAAGACCTTGTTGGCGAGGGCGCCGTCCAGCAGAATGTCCGGAACTTCCGAAACGGTCGCGGCGGGCCGCGGATCTGCATGGATTTCGCGCTGCCACGCCGGCGTGGTGCTGGTCTTGCCCTTAGCTATCCCCGTCATGCCGACGGCGAAGGACGAGCCGGTCTCACGCAGCGTTCCGAACATGACGTCCAGGCTGTTTTTCTTGACGACGTCGCCGGCCGTAAGGAACATCAGATACGGTGCCTCCGAATCCGCTACAGCGCGGTTGCGGGCTTCCTCCTCGCCGGCGCCAGCAAGCGCGAGGTACTTCACCCGACCGTCCCGCTGCGCGAACTGCTGGACCGCTTCTTGGCCCAGCCCCGCCAGAGAGGTATCAACGACGATCATGTCCATGGCGGACGGCTTCTGGCCGACAAGGCTCCCCAGCGTCTCGGCCGGATCACCTGCATAGTCCGTCAGGAGCACGACGACGGAGAGCTGCGGCTGCTGCAGGGTTGCAACCGGAGTTACGGTGACCGCCCGACGGGCTTTGGCGAGATTCGCCGGGTGGGCCACCTTCCGGATCTGCCGTTGCTGCTCCTGCGGCAAGGCCCGCCATACGCGACGAAGGTTCCTTTCGGCGGTGGCTTTCAGTGCAGCTAGTGCTTGGCTCTGCTTGGGACCTGGCATTCTTGTCTTCGCTTCTCTCGTCTGTTTCCAACCGGCGGTTGTCACGTGAACATGATTTGGTACAAGTCAATGGGGTGCTGGGCGGCGGTGGCCAGACGGTTGCCTGGTCCGCGCTCTACGGCATGCTGCCCTCTGCGCGTCTTGTCAATAATGGCACGGCGGCCGGCGACTGACCGATCCTGCGGCGTCAATTCAGAAGGGTTTCCTGAGGAGCAAGTCGACATTCTGGTCCCCGGCGCGTCCCATGACCGTCTCGCGGTCAAGTCCCGGACGGTTATTGGCGAGTTCGAGGCTCAATGCGGCCAGGGAGCGGGCGGTGTGCCCACCTTCATAGCTCACGCTCTCCGGCGCCGAGTGGTCTACCAGAGTGGCCGCGATGGACAGTGTTCCGTCTCCGTTGTCCAGGAGTTCGACAATCCTCGATTGCTGCGGGTAGTCGATCAGCGAGGCCGTGGTGATTTCCCAGAATCCGCCATATTCATATTTGGCTTTGTGCGGGACCACCCTGTGTTTGTGCCCATGGCCATTCATCCACGCGACCACGTTGGGAAAACGGGTGAGGAGTCCCAGGACCGCTGATCGGTTCAGGGGCGGCGGCCCGTCGTCGGATGTGTGCTTTTCCTCGGAAAAGGCGGACAGCGGATGGTGGCCGAATAAGACCACCAGGCGATCCTCCGTCTTCGAGGTGGTGAGCTTGCCCTTCGAGTCATAGAATTTCCCGGAAACACGCCGGAGTTCTTCCTCCAGCCAGTCGGCCTGGGCGGCGTCCAACGCGGCCTCGGTGCCTCCATCCGGGCTCGCGGTGTTGAGCATAATGCCCATAACGTCCGGCGATAGCTCGAACGTGTAGTAGGGCTCGACCCGTGAATTAGGGCCGGAGCCAAACTGGGCATACCCAGCGTCCTGCGGCCAGGCATCGAAGAACTCAGCCTTGCTGAACGCTCGCCGAAGTTTGGAGCCACTCACTTTTCGTGACGTCATGGACGCGATGAGACGCCGGCGTTCAGCGTCATCGGAACTCCTGACTGTTTTCCAGAACTCAGTTGGGTCCATGCCACGGGGCAGCCGGGTGGGAAGCCGGTCGCCGATTCGAATGGCATCGACGAACTCGGCCTTCGGCGAAATCGGACCGGACTCCGGCCGGCCGGCTTCATCGTGGTTACCCACGCCGATGTACCAGCGGAAATCCGAGCCTTCTGCTGCCACCGGCTTGATCGCCGCGGCGAGGAACCCCGGAACTGTGGGATAACCGTGCCGGGTTTTCCAGTCGTCCGGGGGCAGCAGCGAGGTTTCAGGCTCGGGATGCCAGATGCTCTTGGACAGTTCGAGGGGGGCAGGACCGTGATCCTGGATCCCCTGGTAGCTGACAGCCGGGTGTGAGCTCACCGGCACACCCTTGAACACGCCCACCGCCGCCGACAATTCAGTGAGGGCATATGAGTTCGTGAGGTCACCGGTAATCACCAGGCAATCCAGGGCTCGTTGGCTGACAGGGCCGCGCCCCACGGCATTGAGTTTTCCTACCATTGCGTTCAACACCTGAATCGTCAACAGGTCCTGTGGCCTGAACTTCCCCGAGTTCGGAAATCCTTCGGAGAAGTCCAAGTACTGCCACAGGAAGGACAGCCTCCCCGGATTCGCCGCGTCCAGCACATGCGAATCAGTCAGGAGCCCGAAAGCGGCCAGCCCTGTCCGCTTGCCGTTCGCGGCGCCGCTCCGGGGGCAGAGCTCCTCACGAATCTCTGTCTCGATAGCCGGCCCGCGCGCGAGCTGCCGGTACGGCAGACGCGACACGAGCCGGGGTCCGACGGTGACTGTGCCGTCCAAGGTTGTCGACGAGGCACCAAGCTGCGGCTCCGCCGGGGCACCGGGCTGGGGCTCCGGTGCACCAGACTGCGGCTTCACTCCGGCGTTGCCGGCGGACTCGGAGAGCCCCAGGACGGTGAAGCCGATCGCGCCGCCCAATGCCCACCGAACGGCGTCCCGTCGCGATGCTAGCTTCCTGATGTGTCGCACTTGCTGATGTGGTCCTTTGCTATTGCCCCTAGATGCTGGCGTTGGCGCGGATCAGGTCGTCCGGGAAGTCAACCTCAACGGCATAGAACTCGCTGATGTCCACGGGGGTCCACTTGACGTCGTCCTGCTTGATGGTCAGTTCGATCGCACCCTCGAAGTAGTCCTGGTCGTCGACCTCAATGAGGCGCTTGAGGAACTTCTTCTTGTCCTTCGAGCTGACGTAGTTGATGCCGACAGCCTCGCCCATTGCGACGTCCGCGGGCACCCGCTTGGAGAGCTCCTGGATCTTGCCGTCGGCGTCGGTGGTGTACTTGACTTCCTCGTCGGAAACCGAGGAGACATCGACGGTAATGAATGATTCGTCCCGCTTGATGTAGGGGATCAGCATCTCCAGGATGTCCGGGTCGAACACGACATCGCCATTCATCCACAGCACGCCGCCCTTGGCGGAATTCCTGATGGCCTTCAGGAGGCTCTTGGACGTGTTGGTCTGGTCAAAGTTCTCGTTGTACACAAAGGAAGCGTTGGGCACGTGCTCGAGGATCATCTCGAGCTTGAAACCGACCGCAATGGTGAGCCGAAGCTTTTTGCCGAACTTGTTCTGCAGGTTCTGCACCTGCTGGTGCATGATGGTCCGGCCATCACTGAGCTCGGTCATGGGCTTGGGGTGCGGACGCGCCAACCGCGTGCCCATTCCGGCGGCAAGAATTACGGCCTGGATTTTCATATGTTCATTCCTCTTCGACGAGCGATCCTGGTGGCGGGAGCGGCGAGCCGTGGCATCACTCAAGATCACCTCGGAACCGTCTGCACGGGCCAAAGGGAGCTTCCCCCGGGGTCAAGCATAACGGTTGAGCAACGCGGGTCCCAAAGCAGCAGGTCACCGAGCGTTAATGCCGTGTTAGCTTCGGCGCCGGCCTGTTCAGCCCAGCAGCAGCAGCGCGATGACCAAGGCCGGGACCGCGACGATAACCACTATGACGGCCACCAATGCCGTGAGGCGTTTGCGGCTGTACGTCACTTCCGCGTCGTCCGTGTCCAGATCGGCGGCGCGCTTGGCCGTCGCGGGGCGCTTGGCGGTCGCGGGGCGCTTGGCTGCCGGCGGGCGCTCAGCGGCCGGCGGGTGCTCTGGGGCCCGTGGAAGCGGCCGCGCGCCGGGGACCAGAAGCCAGTCCGGGATGTCCCCGTGAAGTCGGCGGCGGCGCAGGTGCCGCGGGGCGGCGACCAGCGGGGGAGCGCCGTAGGCAGGGTTTTCCAAGGTCTCGTCCTCCTCGCCAATGGAACATAAATCAGGCTGACGGGTTCAACCTTACGTTCATCAATTGTTACATTGCAGCCGGCTGATCCACGCATTCGGGCCGTAGGGACGCGTCGATGAGGCCCCCGGTTTCGATGACAAAACGCCGCAACCACTGGCCTGGGTCGAGATCCGGGTGCGAGGCAACCATCTGTACGTCCGCCGTCGTGCACTGGCCTATCAGCCGTCCGGCGCGGGTCACATGGTAGCTGGAGGTGACCACGGTGACGGACTTCCAGCCGTTGAGCGCCACGATCCGGGAAATCGCCCGCGCTTCGCCCCGGGTGTCCAGATCCGGTGGCCGGAAGCAGACCAGCGACGGGTTGGGGAATGCGGCCGAGCGGCAGACGGCGTCGGCCGCCCTGTTGCCGAAGGTGTCCGTGGAGGAAAGTACCAGGACGGGGATGCCGAGGTCCTGCTGGAGGCGCTGCGCCGCGGGCAATCGTTCCGAGGCGGCGCCGCCGAGCATGATGACGGCATCCGTGCGGTGCACGGTCAATGGATCGGTGTTGACGAAGAGCTGCACGGCGACGATCAGCCACAGCAGGAAGCCCCCGGCGGTGAAGGCAAGCGCCCTGCGGGTTGCGGTAGTCACCGCGGGGACGGAAGGAAGCACGCGTCAGAGTCTTTCACGCGCGGTTGACTGGGCGAAATGGTGGGAAATTCCTGCGCCAAAACTCACAAAGAAAATGGCGCGCCGTTCTTGTGGAGGAAGTGACGAAAGTGTGTGGGGTGACAGATGTGATTTGACGCTTATGCTATAGGCACCCACGTAGGCTCACCAACAGGTCTCAACCTTTAGGTCCCACCCTTAAGCGAGCAATCTTGCGAAAACTGAACATAGCGGCAACCGTCATTGCCGCCGTGATGTTGGCAGCCGCGCTGCCACCGGCAGCCTCCGCCGCGACGCAGATTGATGCGGGTGTTCCGGTGGCCGTCCCCTCGGTCACGGATCCTTTGCCCGCACCACAGGTGGACGACTTCGTCCGGCCGGAGCCGCCGGCCGGCAGGGCCAAATCCGAGTACACCTACGTGAGTGCACCGCTCGCAGGGACCATGAAAACCACGCTGGTGACGGTCCGGCTGGCCGATAAGTCGGCAGCGGCAACCGACGATGCCGTGCCCATGGACGCAGCCAAGGCGTCCATCAGCGCCGCCAAGAGCTACTGGCGGAGTGCGACATCTGGCCGGGTGGACATCTCCCTGGTCGAGACCAGGACGCTCCACAAATCGGCCGCCCGGTCCAACCAGTCGCCCGGCGAAATCGCCGACATCGTGACGGCCGAGCTGGGCTGGGAACAGAACCCGTACACTGCCCTGGTGATGTTCGTTCCCGGGGCCTACCTGAACAACGGTGCCGCCGGCATGACCTACAGCAACGGGAACATCGGCGGCCGGATCGTGATGCCGCAGAACAGCAGGCTCACTACCCCCGTGCTGGCCCATGAGTTCGGCCATGCCCTTGGGATGGACCACGCGAACAGCCTGCAGTGCGGCAGCGGGGCAGCCGACGTAGCCTCCGGACCCTTCGCCGGATTTGCCGACTCCACCTGCACCATCAGGCCCTACGGTGACAACCTGGACCTGATGGGCATCTCGCACTGGGACCTCATGCCGGTCATCAGCGCCAGCTTCTGGGAAATGGGACGGTTCGGGAACGGCGACGAAATCGCCAACCTCGGCACCATTTCTTCGCCCCGCAACGTCACACTCAAGCCCTGGGCCGGCACCGGAGCGAACCGGGCCGCGAAGTTCACGGATCCGAAGTCCGGTGAGGTCTACTATTTGGAGTTGCGGGCCCCGGTGGGCTATGACAGCGTGATCGCCCAGAAAGGCAACCGCGGCGTGAAGATCACGCAGCAGGGCGGCGGCAATTCCTCCATCCTGCTGCCGCCGAACACCCGTCCCTTCGCCGGCTACTACAGCAACACGCAGGCGTGGCAGGAAGGCCAGACCTTCACCACGCACGCCGGAACAAAGGTCTCGATCGATTCGGTCAGCAACTCCGCCGCCACTTTGACAATCCGTCCGCCCGGCGCTCCCGCGACGGGATCCTTTGACCGCGCAAACTCCTCCGTCACGTCCTCCGGCGCCTACCTCAAGGTGGACGGCTGGGCCGTGGACCCGTCCAAAAGCTCCGCCTCCACCCAGGCCCACGTCTATGTCACGGCCCCGAACGGGACGCAGACGGGCTACGCGCTGACGGCGGACAAGGCCCGTCCGGACGTCAACTCGGCCCTGCGCATCAGCGGAAACCACGGCTTCCAGAGCTCCATCGCCGTCAAGGCGGCTGGCACCTACCAGGCCTGCGCCTATGCCATCGGCGCCGCCGGCAACACCGCGCTGGGCTGCCGTAAGGCGACCTTCACCGGGACGCCGGCCGCGGAAGGCTTCCTGGACTCGGTGAGCACGGCGATGGAATCCGGCCAGCCCAAGCTCAAGCTCCGCGGCTGGGCCGTGGACCGCGGCACTCCGGCGGCCTCGATCCCGGTCCACGTCTACGTGACCACCCCCGACGGCGTCACCACCGGGCAGGCTTTCACCGCGGACCAGACCCGCACGGACGTCAACCAGGCGTTCGGCATCACGGGGAGCCATGGTTTCGCCGTTACCCTCCCGGCCACCCAGAGCGGTGACTACAAGGTCTGCGCCTACGGCATTTCCGTCTCGGCCTTGGCCGCAGCGCCCAATTCCCCGCTTGGCTGCCGGACGGTCACCGCCGGCGCCGCCGATTATCCGCGCGGATACCTGGACTCCGCGGACTTCACGAACGCCAAACCGTCAGCGGCTCTCCGGGTGGCCGGCTGGTCCTACGACGTCGGTACGCCCTCAAAATCGATCCCCATCCACCTCTACGTCACATCACCGGATGGCTCCACCAAGGTGGTGACAACCACGGCCAACCTGCCCAGGCCTGATGTCAACGCCGCCATGAAGATCAGCGGATCCCACGGCTACCGGACCAGCATCCTTGTGACACAGACAGGGAACTACCGGGTCTGCGCCTACGGGATCGCGGTGACCGCCTTCGCGAAGGGCAATAAGTTCCTCGGCTGCAAGGACATCCGGACAACGGCGGCCGCGGCCCCGGTGGGCTACGTGGATGACGCGCGCATCGATGCCAGCAGCCCGTCCGCCGTCGTCAGGGTGTCCGGCTGGAGCCTCGAACAGGCGACGCCGTCGGCATCGAACAATGTCCACATCTACGTCACGGGCCCGGACGGCAAGAGCACCGGTTACGCCTTCACCGCCAACCAGGCCCGGGACGATGTCAACGCGGCGCTGTCCGTGTCCGGCCGCCATGGCTACAAGGTCAGCATCCCCATCACCCGGTCCGGCCAGTACCGTGTCTGCGCCTACGGCATCTGGGTGAGCCCCCTTAACGGGGGCAACACGCTGCTGGGCTGCAGGGACCTCACGGCGGTGGCTGCGTCTGCCCCGACGGGCTACCTGGACACCGTGACCCTGACGGGCACGAGCGCCAGCAAGTCCGTGACCGCCGCCGGCTGGACGGTGGATCCCAGCTTCCCGAGCCGGAGCGTGCCGGTCAACGTCAGCGTCAGGTTTCCGAACGGCACGTCGAAGATCTTCAAGTCCACCACCAACGTTGCCCGGCCGGACGTCAACGCTGCGCTGAGAATCAGCGGAATCCACGGCTACCGCACGGCTGTGCCGATCTCGAGCCGCGGAAAATACAACGTGTGCGCCTCCAGCCCGGGAATCACGGTGCTCACCACCGGCGTCTCCCAGCTCGGGTGCAAAGCCATCACCTACTGAGAACTGCAGCCGCGCAGGGCCCCAGGCCGGACACCAGGCAAGCCGTCAGGCCGGGCGGATGTAAGCGACTCTCGGGGCGCCGTTAGTCCTGCGTTCACCTCGGACCGCCATTCTCTTTACCTGAGACACCTACCTTCGATGAAGGTACAAAACGTGCCCAACTTCCTCTTGGCGGACTAGCCGGAGGGATCTCTGAGCTGCCGTGATGCAGTGGCCCTCGCCGCCACCACGCTTGACTGCAGCACAAACGTTGAGGAGAACCGGGCAGTGCGTGCAGAATGCGACGTCGTAGCGGATACGGCCGCACAGCCGCCGCAGGGTCAGGGAGACGGGCGCCGGGAACTGCCGGGCGTCGTCGGCGGCATGCGCAAAGCCGTGTGGCATTTGAGAGCCGGTGGCATGGCTCAGCTCCTGGAGTGGAGACGGCGGCAGAAGGCGGAACCGGGCATCCCTGACCCGCAGGGCACCAAGGGTCCCTCAGCGGGGGAGCAGGCGGGCCGAGGATCAAACCGGCAGGTGCAGTTTGCGCCCTACGAATCCTCCCGGCTGGGACGGCGGCGCACGGATCTGAACGTGGGCGTGATTCTTGACGATTTCACGCGTACCGCTTTTTCGTTCGAATGGAATCTGCTCGAACTGCGCAGGGAGCTGTGGCGTGATCAGCTGGGGCAAAACCGGATCGATTTCTTGTTCGTGGAATCTGCCTGGAACGGAAATTCCGGATCCTGGCACGGTCAGCTCACAGGTGCCGCCGGCCCGGGCCTGGAGTTTGTCCGGCTCATGGAATGGTGCAGCGCGCACGGAATTCCGACCGTCTTCTGGAATAAGGAAGACCCGCCCCACTACGATGATTTCCTTCCGGCAGCCAGGTTGTTTGACCACGTCTTTACCAGTGATTCGGACCGCATTCCTGACTACGTGAGGGATTTGGGCCATGACAGGGTTGACACCCTTCCGTTTGCCGCGCAGCCAGCAATTCACAACCCTGTCCGGACGGGCCACGGACGGCACTCGAGAGGCGTGGCTTTCGCGGGGATGTATTTTGCCCATAAGTACCCCCAACGGCGCGCCCAGATGGACATGCTCCTGGGGGCGGCCATGACCGAAGGAATAACGGGCGGCGCCGAGCTGGACATATTCTCCCGCCAGCTGGGAGGCGCCACGAAGTACCAGTTCCCGGATCCGTTTGACAAGCATGTTGTGGGCTCATTGAGCTACGCCCAGATGCTAACCGCGTACCGGGCGTACAAGGCCTTTTTGAATGTCAATTCCGTGACCGGATCGCCCAGCATGTGTGCCCGCCGGATATTTGAGATCACGGCCTCGGGCACCCCAGTCGTCTCGACGCCCAGCGCCGCGATACCGCGGTTCTTCGAAGACGATGAAGTCCTGGTTGCCGAAGCCAAGACTGAGGCGGAGAACATGCTGCGGATGCTGACATCCAACGCGGAATTCAATGAACGCGTGGTCCATAAGGCCCAGCGCCGAATCTGGCGGGAGCACACCTACGCGCACCGGGCCGAGTCCATCGTCCGGGCGATCGCGCCGGAGCGATGCCTGCCGGTCGATCTTCCCCCGGTCAGCGCGTTGGTGAGCACAACCCGTCCGCAACAGCTGAGCCACATATTCCAGACCGCGGGGAGGCAGGACGGCGTGGACCTGGAGCTTGTTCTGCTGACCCACGGTTTTGTCGCCGCGGATGGCCAGCTGGCCGATCTGGCCCACGCCCATGGCGTGGCGAAGTACACGGTACTCGCCGCCCCGGACGCCCTGACCCTCGGGGAGTGCCTCAACCTGTGCGTAAAAGCATCGGCCGGGGCGGTCCTCACCAGGATGGACGACCGCGACTATTACGCGCCGAACTACCTCGTTGATTTGCTGCATGCGCTGAGCTACTCCGGCGCGGATGTGGTGGGGAAACAGGCCCACTACCGGCATCTCCGTTCCAGCCAGGCGACGGTGCTCCACGCTGCGCACCATGAGCACCGGTTCAGCCGGCGTGTCCTGGGACCAACCATCACCGCACGACGGGAGGTCTTCGAGGCGCACCCCTTTGAGGCGCTGCGCCGAGGTGAAGACGCCGCCTTCCTGGCAGCGGTGGCGGCAGCCAACGGCTCCATCTACTCAGCCGACAGGTTCAATTACGGCCAGGTTAGCCCCGGACCGGGGCACCCCGTGGCCGCACCGGCTGACGAACTCGCAGCGCGCGGCAATATCCAAATTTCCGGAAATCCACGTGAGCACATCACTCTTTGATTGGGGACAACAGATTGACAAAGATCCAGACCATTGCCGTGATCGGGCTCGGGTACATCGGGCTGCCCACGGCCGCGATCCTGGCGGCCAACGGGTTTGACGTGATCGGCGTCGACGTCAACCAGCGGACCGTGGACGCGGTGAACAACGGGCGCGTCCCGTTTGTTGAGCCAGATCTAGAGATCCACGTGGCCGGAGCCGTCAGCCACGGCCGGCTCAAGG
This sequence comes from Arthrobacter sp. UYEF20, assembly GCF_040546335.1. NCBI lineage: Bacteria > Bacillati > Actinomycetota > Actinomycetes > Micrococcales > Micrococcaceae > Arthrobacter > Arthrobacter sp. UYEF20. The sequence continues at coordinate 25,915 of NZ_JBEPNP010000031.1, forward strand.
CCACCACCGAGACGCCGGCTGCCGATGCGTACATTGTCGCCGTGCCCACGCCGTTCAGGTCGGACAAAAGTGCTGACCTGAGCTACATCGAGGCAGCCGCACGCGGCATCGCACCCCTGCTGCAGGGCGGCGAACTGATCATCCTGGAATCGACGTCACCACCCGGGGCAACCCGCCACCTGGCGGAGTACATCATCTCGCTTCGGCCGGACTTGTCGCTGGACGGCGCCAACGGCAGGGCTGCGATCCTCTTGGCCCACTGCCCTGAGCGCGTGCTGCCCGGCAAAGTCATGATCGAGCTGGTCACCAACGACAGAATTGTTGGAGGCATCACCAGCGAAGCGGCCGAGCTCGCGAGGGAGCTATATTCGGTGTTCTGCCAGGGGGAGATACTGGTCACCGACGACGTAACAGCGGAAATGGCCAAACTGGTGGAAAATGCCTACCGCGACGTCAATATTGCCTTCGCCAACGAACTTTCCGTCATCAGTGCCAAGCTGGACATCAACGTCTGGGAGCTGATCAGACTGGCAAATCACCACCCGCGCGTCAACATCCTGCAGCCCGGACCTGGTGTCGGCGGGCACTGCATCGCAGTGGATCCCTGGTTCATCGTGGCTGCGGCACCGGAGGAATCACGTTTGATCAGGACGGCACGGACCGTCAACGACCACAAGCCGCGCTGGGTCTTGCATCAGGTGCATGATGCGTTTGCCAAGCTGCCCGTGAATTCCGAGATCGCTGTGCTGGGACTTGCGTTCAAGGCAAATATTGACGACCTGCGTGAGTCGCCCGCCGTCGAAATTGCCCAAGCCATGGCCGAGTCGATGCCTGCCACGCAGATCAACGTCGCCGAGGCCCACATCGATGAGTTGCCCCAGCGCCTTCGGGGCCGGGACAACGTCAGGCTGGTAACCCTGGAGGAAGCCGTGAGCCGGTCCGCACTGGTGGTTCTGCTTGTTGACCATGACGCCGTACGTGCACTGCCCGCCGAGGCCCTTGCAGGGAAGCTCCTCGTCGATACGAGAGGGGTCTTCAGCTCATGATCCGCCGGTTCCTTGAGACTATGCGCACAGCCTTCAAGAGCCGGGGCGTCATCGCGATGGCACTCTGCGGGGTCGCCGGGCTACTGGCGGGATCCCTCTACTTTTCAGTCGGGCATCCGGCGTTCGCGGTTCTGTCCCTCGGGCTGTTCACCCTCATGGCGGTGACGGCCCAATCGCAACTGGTCAGTATGCGGTGGGTCCAGGAAACCGAAGCCAAGAAGTCACGCTCGCGCTTCCGCGAACTCCGTGACATGTTGGGCGGAATTTCCAAGTCGGTTCAACAGGTTCCGGAAACGAGAGTTGCCACGGCGTCAGCGAAGCCGCCCGCGTCTCCCGGGACCGCTCCATCGTCCGGACCGGCTCCATCGTCCGGGGGAGCAATCGGCCGGCTGGCGGCCGCTGCAACGGACGACCGGCAGCGTCAGTCCAGAATTCTTGGCTATCTCGGGGTGCCTCCGACTGCGCCGTGGGGCGGACGGGTCATTTACTCGATCCTCGGCCGGGACCTGTCCCGGTACTTGGGCGATGCGCACGCGCTGGAAGCTCTGCGTCCGAGCACCATAGCCGCCCAGATCGCGAACGGGAGTGGATCCGCGCTGATTGTCGACGACACCGCATTCGCGTCGGGAATCTGGTTCGGAGCCGATTCCGCGGCGGGGACCTTGCTGGCAAACGAAATCCTCCAGGCACTGGCTGAATGCCGGTCCCAAGGAGTGCCCGTCTATTTTGTGAGAACGCGGCGAGCGGCCGAGATCTACACCCGGGATTTCGAGGCTGCATCGGATGTTGTGTTTTCGGATCGTTCGTCCATGGACGAGTGGACCGAGGACTACAAATTTGGCCTGCTCAATTCGCTGGAAACTTTTGTCAAGATGAAAAAAGAGGCACTCATTGGCTCGCACTGACACAATTCGCACTGGCGCCACTCGCACGGACACAACTCGCACTGACACAACCGGGTCCGCGCGGACCATCCTCCTGTACGGAGACGTCGACCTGAACATCATCGACGGTTCAGCCGTCTGGCTTGTCTCCATGGCCGAAGCGTTGTCACTGACGGGCTCCGAGGTCTGCGTACTGCTCAAGACCGCGGTCACCAACACGCGGCTCCTTGAACGGATTGCCGGCCTGCCTGGCGTGGAAATCGTGCAGCCAGACGCAACCGAGGACGTCGAGGCACTGAAGCCTCGAAATGCAGCCCAGCGCATGGCCCAACTCGACGCCGAGAGGCCGTTCGACGTCGTGATCGCCCGCGGCACCCAGGTAGCGGCTCACGTCGCAAACTCCAAAGTCCTTGGTCCCAAATCGTGGCTTTACATCACCGACATCGCACATCCCAGCTCCCGACTTTCTGAAGGCGATCTCGCGATGCTCAGACGGACCGTCGGACAATGCCGGCGATTCTTCGTGCAGACTGAGGCCGCCCGCTCGTACGTTGAGGCGACGATTCCCGAAGCTGCGGGTAAGACACTTGTCCTCACGCCGATGGTGCCCGATGAATACTTTGACCTGCGGGGAAGCTACCCGAGCAGCGGAACGCAATTGAGCGCCGTCTATTCCGGTAAGTTCGCCAAGAAGTGGCGCACTCTGGAGATGTGCTCACTCCCGGCTGCGGCCGAGGAGAACGATCTTCCGCTGGCGTTGACCATGATCGGCGACAAATTCCAGCATGACCCCCAAGACCCCTCATGGTCGGTCACGATGGAGGATGCCATGGCTTTGCCGTACATCGACTGGACGGGAGGGATGTCGCGTGATGAGGCGGCAAAGGAGGTCAGCCGGCACGATGTCGGGTTGAGCTGGCGTGATGCAAGCATGGACGCCAGTCTCGAAATTTCGACCAAGGTGCTCGAATACGCTGCCCTGGGGGTACCGCCCATGGTGAACCGAAATGCCCAGCATCTCGAACTCTTCGGCGCCGATTACCCGCTGTATGTCGACGACGATTCGACGGAGAGCGTTGTAAACACCCTTCTGGATGCCAGGGAAACCCTGGCAGTGTTGAAAGAGGACGTAAGTTCGCGGGTCCGGCACTATTCGATTTCATCCGCCGCAAGCCGGCTGAAAGCCTGCTTCGAGCGGTCCGAGGGCGACTACGTCCGCAGTCCTCGCTCCAAGCACAAGACCAGGGTGCTGATTGCCGGTCATGATCTTAAGTTCGCCGGCGAGCTCGTTTCCGTCCTCGAAATGAGGGACGACATCGAACTTGCTTTCGACCACTGGAAAACACTGCATCACCATGATGCCAAGGAGTCCGAGCGGCTCAGGGACTGGGCTGATGTCATCATTTGTGAGTGGTGTGGACCCAACGCCGTGTGGTACTCGAATAACAAACGGCAGAGACAGAAGCTCATTGTGCGTCTTCACATGTTCGAGCTCAACGGTCCCTGGCTGACGAATGTGGCCGCTGAAAACATTGACGCCCTCATCTGCGTGTCGCAGCTGTTCGTGGAGCGCACCCTCGAAAGTACGGGTTGGACCAGCACTCCGTTCCGGGTTATTCCGAATGCAATTGACCTGACGGACCTCCGCAGGCCCAAAGCAGCGGATCACAGATTCCGGCTTGGCCTCGTGGGCATTGTTCCGATGCGCAAGCGCCTGGACAGGGCGCTGGACTTGCTGGAGGAATTACTGGACGAAGACTCCAGATACACCCTGCACATACGGGGAAGAATGCCCTGGGAGTATCCCTACGAGTGGAAGAAGCCGCTTCAGAGGGAGGCATACCTGGAAATCCTGGACCGGATCGGACAGTCCCCGGCGCTTCGGGACGCCGTCGTCTTCGAACCGTTCGGCCCGGATATGTCCAGCTGGATGCGCAAGATCGGATACATTCTCTCGCCCAGCTCGGACGAAAGCTTCCACCTTGCCCCCGCCGAGGGAATGGCGTCAGGTTCCATACCGCTGTTCTGGCAAAGGCCCGGCGTGGATCAAATATTCAGCAAACGCTGGACCCGTGAGACCACGTCCCAGGTTCGAGAGTTCGTCTCCGCCCTCAACAGCTCTCCGGAAGCGCATGAGGAGGAGTCCCTGGCGGCTGCCGAATACGTCCGGCGGTTCGATATGCGAACCACCGGCGAACAGTGGCTGGAGGAGATCTTTCGGAGCTGAACTCACGGCTCACCCGTCCGGTCCATGCGGAGGGTCAAGCGACAAGGTGACCGTCCGCATCAGCCAATCGGCTGATGCGGACGGTCTTCGTCATCACTTGATCATGATCGTCGAGGCGACGCTGGGCACCCCGTTGGCGTCCATTGCGAAGAGCAGATAATTGCCCGGCACCAGCACACCGTGGTCCGCGGGCAACGTCAGCGACGCGGTGTTGCCCGACACCGAGGTTGCGGTCAGCGGGATCCGCCGCTGGTCGGTGTTGACGCTGTGGGTCACGGTGCTCATCCGCATCAGGGAGAACTTGGTGACGGGCGCTCCGGTGGTCACCGCGATCGTGCTGCCGGCCGCGGCGCTGGCCGGTGCGGTCACAATCGCTGGCCGGGTGCGGGCACTGCCGTCGGCGTTCAGCAGGTAGGGCGGGGTGAAAATTTCGCCGTCCAGATGGTTGGTGGTACAGGTGTTGCACAGCCCGCCTCCGCCGACGAAGACCTTGCCGTCGGGAAGCAGCAGGCCGACGCTGTGATACGTCCGGGGGATGGCCATCGGCGCCAGCGTGGTCCACTTTCCGGTGGCCGGGTTCCAGATTTCCGGGGCCATCCTGGCGCCGGTGTCCGTGAACTGAACCGGGGTGGCCTGACCGCCGACCACCATCACCTGGCCATCGGGCAGCGCGATCCCGCTCGCGTACGACCGGGTGACGGCCATGTCTGCGGTCCGGGCCGTTTTGACCCCGTTATTGATGTCGATCGTGTACGCCCGCGCCGTGGCCGGGACGCTATTGTAGGCGGTCGACCCGCCCACGGTGAGGATCTTTCCGACGTCGTACATCACGGCGTCGCCGTTCATCGCGTCCGCGCTGTCAGCCCGGAGTCCGGCGGAGGTGATGCTGCCCTTGCCGGTGGTGGAGATCCAGTTCATCTGGCGGCTCGGCCCCGCCTGGAACACCCGGCCACCGGGGGCGGCAAACAACCAGGGGTGATTGTCGGAATAGCGCTCGCCACGGGGATCGGCGGTCAGGATGTTGTCGACCGGCACGTTCGGCAGGGTTCGCCAGCCGCCGGCGGCGGACCACACCTCGCCGTTCTTGTTGCCGGTACCGCCGGACCAGGACCCGCCGATGGTGAACACCTCGCCGGTGGAGGT
>NZ_JBEPNP010000032.1:0-29040 GCF_040546335.1 Arthrobacter sp. UYEF20
GGCGTCGTCCTTGTACTTCTGGCTATACCTCTTACGGTCGGTCATTGTGAAGAAGGGCTCCTAACAAGCTGTCTCACAAAACCATACGGCCGCACCCGGGCGGCATCACGACAACCATGGCGAGTGTTCTTCCCACTCCTCCTAATGGCGCAGCGAATCGTGCGTAGACGGTACCTGCGCGCGCTACTGTGATCGCCGGAAAACCTGCTGCCAGGTGCTCGGGCAACGGGCACACTTCCGCGATACGCGGCGAATTGTCCCGCCGAGGGTTCCTCAAACGGGAACGCACAGCTGGTGCAGTTGCGCGATGACTTCGCCGTATTGAGTAATCGATTGTTGCCGGTTAGGAAGGGCGAGCTTGGAGTCTTTCGCGGCTGCTCGTCGGGGCAACGAGGGCGGCTACGGCAGCGGTCAGGGCTGGCACATAGAACTAGCCGATGCTTGCGGAGCCGATGAACATGAAGACAGTAAGAGCGACAGTAGCCGCGACGGACGCGTATATCCGTGCGCGCCCCCTTAGCAGGAGAGGTAACGCGGTCAGGGCCACGGGAATGAGCAACGGCACGAAGAGAGACGGCCCTACGGTCTCAAGCAGGGTCAAATACCTAATCTGCTCTATCCCGCCAGGCGTCAGTTTTGCCTGGGGGTATATGGGAACCAGTAAGAGGACCAAGGAAGTAACTATGGCGAGCGAGACAGCAATAGTCTGGCGAACGTTCTTCGGATCCGAAAGGCGTTTCATGTGACTCCACAGCTGCAGCTGTATAGGTCAACAAAAGCACGGTTCGAGAGATTCCACTAGATGATTATTTAGGGTCGGGATGCAGGGCTGGCCCCGAAAGCTTAATCGGTGATTATCCTCTTCTTCATGGCTAGGTCGGGCCACTATCGGGCACGTCAGCAGGCCGCGCCTGGAGGAGTTACTGCCGATCGGCACTGGCAGACGACGTCGACAAGACGCCTCGGGTAGAACGTCCCGTTTAAGGTTCCCCATACGGGACACCGAAACCGCCATTCCCAACTGTGAATTGACCGCCATTCCCAACCAACAGTCACAATCCTAGAGCCGCCGAAAAGGTTGCCCGAGCTCAGCCTCGAACTGTGCCCGCTCGCGCATCAACTAATTTGACAGAAAATCCGAACAAGCGACGGAAAAACTCATCTTCCGACGGAACTGTCACCAGACGCCGTAAACGGTGTGAGCTATGTCCCTTTCGCGCACTGGCGGAGGATGAGAAATCCGCCTGGGGCGCCGCGGGACTAGAGGCCGCCACGCGAGCTGCACGGTGGGTGCCGGGCCGGCCGTCGGGCGTAAGCTCTTGCCATGGCGAGATACTTCGATGTTCACCCCGAGAACCCCCAGGCGCGCTCCATTCAGCAGGCGGTTGAAATCGTGCGTTCCGGCGGCTTGATCGCCTATCCCACCGACTCCTGCTACGCCCTCGGCGCTCAGTTGGGGAACAAGGATGCCCTGGACCGGATCCGGACGATCCGCCACCTTGACGAAAAGCACCACTTCACGCTGGTCTGCAAGGACTTCGCGCAGCTGGGCCAGTTGGTGCAGATCGACAACGATGTATTCCGCAGTATCAAGGCCGTCACGCCGGGTAGCTACACCTTCATCCTGCCCGCCACCAAAGAGGTTCCGCGGCGGCTGCTGCACCCGAAGAAGAAGACCGTGGGCGTTCGCATCCCGGGTAACCGGGTGGTCCAGGCATTGCTGGCTGAACTGGGCGAGCCGCTGCTTTCCAGCACGCTGTTGCTGCCGGACGAGGAGGAGCCGCTGACCCAGGGCTGGGAAATCAAGGAACGGCTCGAGCACGTGGTGGACGCCGTGATTGACTCCGGTGACTGCGGGGCGGAGCCCACCACCGTGATCGACTACTCCAGCGGCGTGGCGGAAATCGTCCGGCGCGGAATGGGCGACCCTTCCCGGTTCGAATAAGCCTGCCTTTTGGCCGCAAGTGCGGCGAGTCTCGGTCCGGCAACCGCTGGCGGAGGCCGCTTAGACGGAGGCCTCGCCGGCCGTCTGCTCCGCTTCGTGCTGTCGGTTCCGCCGCCACCGGCGGGTCAGATCGAGGGCGGCCAGCAGTCCCGCGAGGGGCGAGAGCACCGCTGCAGTGTAGACGAACAGCAACCAGCTGAGCGTGGTCAAGAGTGTGTGGTTGGTGCTCAACAAGGACAACCCGCCGAACAGTCCGAGGGTCCAGAACAGGACCACGCCGAACAGCACCGCCGCGGCTGGGAAGTATTCGTTGGTGACGACGTTTTTCGCCGCGAGGAAATACTCGTTGCTGGCGACGTTTTTCAAGGTTTTCACTGACCCTCCTCATGCCTGGCGGTCGGGGAAGTCCGCCGGGGTCCTTCCAAGTATGGGGCCCGCCACGCCCGGATTTACGAAGAACGCATACCACGTGATCAAGCTAACTCCGCAGCTGCACCGTCAAGCCCCTCCGCATCACCGCTACTCGCGGTGATGGAGCTGCTCGGTCAGTACTCCGCGTGGCTGGAGATCTACAGCATCGACGAGCCATTCCTGGGCGTCAACGGCACCGCGGAGGAGCACGCCAGGCCGGGCCACACCATGAAAACTGGGGTACGCCGGAACGAGGGCGTACGAGTCTGCGTGGGCATCGCAGGAACCAAAACCCTCGCGAAGCTGGCCAACAAATGGGCCAAGCGCAACAATGCCCACCGGGCCAGCCGCTCGCCGCGTTCGAAAGCGGGCACGAAGAGCGCGGCATCGACTCCCTTTGGGAGGAAATCAGCCTCAGATCCTGATCGCCGTGCTGCCCCGCAGGATCGCGCCGTTGTTCATCAAGGAATCGCAGGGCATTTCGACTTCGTTGAGCGGGTTGCCGTCTCTTCCGGTGACCATGCGCACCCGCTGCACGGAGCACGGACCTGACAGGCGGCGGCAGTGCTCGGCTGGTCAGACGGCGGCGCGGACCCGCTGCAGGAACGAGTCAAGGACTCTGCCGGCATTCTCGTGCATCCGCCGGGACTCCGCCGCCGCGTGCGGCTGGCGTTTGGGTCCGTCGAGCCGTTCGCCGAGGTAGAGCAGCGCTGCCAGGACTTCCGAGAGCTCGGCGTTTCCTTCGGCGCGCTGGCGGAGGAGCCGCAAGTGCGCGGCCTGCAGGGCCGGGCCGGGTGCACATCCCAGATCGTGGTCGAAGAGACGGCGGCACCGGTCATACGCAGACAGGCCCTCAACCGGCAGCCCCGCCCGTTCGTACGCCGTCACCAGGACACTCCAGGCCCTTTCGTTGAGCGGCTCGGAGCGGATGGCTGCCTGCGCCCAGCGGATGGCATCGTCCGTCTTCTCCAGGACGGCGGCAGTTTCTGCTGCGAAGATCTGCGCCGCTACCTTTTCGGCTGAATGGCGCGTCCTTGCCTCGTCGGCCCAATCGGCGACGAGCTCGAACCCCAGCAGCGGCTCGGCGGACACCTCCAGCGCCTTGATCAGCAGGGGGTAGGCGTCGGCAGGCGAGGCCTGGCCGGCGGAACGGACCAGCTGCCGGAAGTCCCAAAGATCCAGATCCACGAGCTGCGGATCCAGCACATAGCCACTGTTGGCGGTCCGCAGCGGCCCTGTCTTGGTCTGCCCCGGCTGGATGGCCCGGCGGATGCCGCTGACGTAGCTTTCCAGGGTGGCCACGGCGCCTTCGCTGGCACTCGCGCCCCAGAGTATTTCGATCAACCGGGTCTTCGAGACCGGCGTCCCCAGGTCCAGCAGCAGTATCTCCAGAATGTGCCGCGGCTTAACTCCGCCCAGGTCGGTCGCTGTGAGCGTTGCACCGTTCCGGCGTATTTCAAAGGTTCCGAATAGACGAACAGAAATTGACGGTGAAGGTCCCGCTGAATTTTCCACGATGTTCTCCGATTTCCCCAGCTATGAAGATCTCAACCACTCTTCGAAAGATCGGAATAAACGCGGAACAATGAAGTGACGAGACTGTGTTCCATCCGGCTTTCTAAGGAAACCGTGACACGCCCAACCTGCCACAACAAGCAACGAAGCTACCCGACTTGGCGCCCGGAGAAAGTCGAGTACCACGGTAAGTATGGCCAAGTAATCGCTTAAAGGTTTTTCCAAGTATCTGGTGCGTAGTGCAGGTGTCCGGTACCCAGTAGGGGAACTTCCCCCGACGCTGGGCACCTCAGAGGAGCGGGTGGGCGCCGACACCCGCCGAGCCGGGTCAAGCGCGGGTTCTTGCAGGTTTCCGCCACACAAGCTTTTCGAAACTTCCTGCTCCTACGGTCGGAGCGTCCGGGTCTTCCGGCGAGAGCGAGGTATTGGAATGAGGCACGCTCCGGCCCGCACTTTCGAGGCGACCACAGCCACTATCGCCTCGGGTCGATCTACGGGCAACTCATTCGGTGGTTCATCGGACTGATCCGGCAGCAGGGCGGCTGGACGCCGGGCGTCGGGCCGGACCCCGGGGACCTCCTCACGGCGGTGGCCTGGACGCGCAACGAGGGAACGCGGCGGAGTTCCCGCGTCAATTGGCGGCGCCCATGGACGCGAATGGCTGAGCAGGAATTCAACGGCATCAAATTGTCCAATGCAGAGACACTACGGCCGCAATTCGCCGCAATTGCCGGACCTGCCCACCTGCTCAGTTCTTATCCGTCATCTCCTCGGGAACCGCCACGACGCGCATTTCCGTGCCATCGCGCAGCAGCGACAGCTCCAGCGGCGCCCCGATGGCCTCCGCGAAGAGGAGCTTCTGCAGGCTCTCGGCGTTCGAGACGGCCATCTGGCCCACGCTCAGGAGGATGTCCCCGGCACGGAGTCCGGCACGCTCGGCGGGTGACTCCGTGAGGACTTCGACGACGAGAAGGCCCTCCCTGCGACCGGTCCGGACCACGGCGCTGGCCTGCAGCCGGACAGGCGTATTGACGAGGCCCAGGAAGGCACGCCTGACCCGCCCGTCCTTGAGCAACGAGGCGATGATCGTGCGCGAGGTGGCGTTGACGGGCACGGCCAGGCCGAGTCCGGCGCCCGCCACGGCGGTATTGATGCCAACGATCCGTCCCCGGGCGTCCGCGAGCGCGCCTCCGGAGCTGCCCGCGTTCAGGGCGGCATCGGTCTGGATAACATCCTCGATCATGCGGCGATTGCGCCCGGACCACACCGGAATGGAACGGCCCAGCCCGCTGACCACGCCGGCCGTCACCGAGCCCGACAGTCCGAGCGGGTTGCCGACGGCGATGACCAATTGTCCGACCCTGAGCGTCTCGGCGTCGCCGAACTCTGCTGGCGCCGCAGTGGGGGCTTTGCCGTGGACGACGGCGAGATCCGAGAGCGGATCGGCGCCCACGACGTCCACGGTGGTCCGGGTACCGTCGGCAAAAACAGCGTTTCCGCTCTGGGTGGCAGCGACCACGTGGGCGTTTGTGACGAGAAAACCGTCGGAGGTGAACAGGACGGCCGAGCCTGCCCCCACCCGGAACCTGCCACCGCGCCCGGTGCCGGTCATTTCGAGCGCGGCAACGCGCGGAGTGAGCATCTCGGCCACCCGGACAACGGTCGCTGAATAGGAATCCAGCGGGTCCTCGGACGCCTCCGGTCCCGGAACCCTGCTGATCGCAGTTGCCACGGCGCACCTCCCTTGACTGATACTTATCCAAGTCAACCACCGGCACCGTGGGCATAGTCCTGGGCACCGTACGCCGTCAGAGAAATACGCGGCGGACTAGGCGGCGCGTCACGGCCGAAGGGCGGAGTTCATTCCCCCGGCGATCCGCCGCTAGGCTCAGCAGTAGACCAGCCTCTCAGCCACAGGAGAACTTCGTGAGTCCAGCGACCGCTTTGCCCGATCCGCTGCCCCCGCTGGGCCTTAGCTGGGGCATCAAACGCAGCTTCATCGACTACATCAACAGCCTGCCGGACGGAGCGGTGTCCGCGGTCAACGGCGCGGCCATCGACGAAGCCGGCCTGTTCCGCTTCGCCCCCGATGCTGCCGACTACGACGCTGTCCGTGGCACCGGCATCCTGCGATTCAGAGGCGACGTCCGTCTCGCCGGCCACCATGGCATGATGTTTGTCCGGCTGCTGGACCCGTGGATAGCATTCACCGGGGGACGCGGGATCCTCTCCATCAGTACGGGCGACGATGGCGGGCAGGACCGCACGGCAGTGGCAATATTGCGGGCCGGGGCGCCAAGGGACGTGGGCGGGTCGCTCTTCTGGGAGCACGTTGACGTCGTGATTTCCCCCGAGGGATCGGAACTCTTCGACGGCCAGTACGCGGCCGGGCAGCCGATGGACCCGCTGTTCATCCGGGTCGCCGCATAAGGGTACGTCCGGAGGATGATTTCGGTCCGCTCCAGCACCGCGCGGGGGCTGGCCGGGACCGGCTGCTTGATTTGCCGCAACCGCACACGATGACCGGCCGCACACTGGTTGAGGAGAGCGTGCGGCCGGTAGCCTGTCGGGGCCCGCGGATCGTGGCCCGTGCGGTGGTTCGGGACCGTGTCCCTCCCCTGGGTCCTTCCCCTGGGTCCCTCCGCTATTGAATTTCGTCCTGCAACCACTGTCCCTCAAAGCACCTGAGAGGACGCTGAGAAGTCGCATCCCGGGGCGCCGGCACCGGAGAAAAGTTGGCTTGTGGTTGTCCGGGGCGCTCGGTTGCCCCATTCTTGGAACATGGAACAGGTCCCGTCCGATTCCAGTGCCGGCCGCGCCCGCCGTCGCCGGACCCGCTGGGGAGTGCGCAAGCAGTCCACAGCGGCCGCCGTCGCTGTCGTGGCCATGGCGCTGCTGGTGGGCGGGCTGGTCCTCCTCGCGCTGCTGGAGACCACCCTGACCGCCTCGACGGAGTCGGCGGCACGGCAGAAAACCCAGGATGTCATCGCACAACTGGCTGTGGACCAGGACATCGAGGACGCGATCGAATACGTCACTTCAACCGGATACGCCGGCCAGTACGTGCAGCTCGTCGATGCCGCCGGTACGGTGATAGCCGCCTCGGAGCCCAAAGCCGTCGACCACCCCTTGTCGGCACTACGACCGGCACCCGGCCACACGGTGATCCAGGACGTCTCCAGCCTGCCGAACATCGGCAACGACGACGACTTCCACATAGTCGCGACCGGCGCGCGGGTGGGCAGCCAGGAAGTGGTGGTGGTCGTCGCCTCGTCCGTGCAGGTCCAAGCGGACACCGTCTCCACGGTGGCGTGGCTCATGTTGGGGGCGACGCCGCTGCTGCTGGCCGTCGTGGCCGTTTCCGTTTGGCTTCTGGTGGGTCGATCGCTCCGCCAGGTTGAAAGAATCCGGGGGCAGGTGGCCCGGATCGACGCCGAACGCCTGGACGGTCGCGTCGACGTCCCGCCCACAAGGGACGAGCTCGAGGCCCTAGCCCTGACCATGAACACGATGCTGGACCGGCTGCAGGCCTCGGACCGTGAGCAGCGGCAGTTCGTCTCCGACGCCAGCCACGAGCTGCGCAGTCCCCTTGCGACCCTGAGCGCCGGCGTGGAGATCGCGGCGTCGGATCCGTCCGGCGCGATGTGGTTTCAACTGAAGGATGATCTGGCTGGCGAAACAGTCCGGATGCGCTACCTGGTGGATGACCTGCTGACCCTGGCCAGGACGAACGACGGCGGACTCGTTCCGGAGGACGCCGATGTGGACCTTGACGATGTGGTGGATCAGGAAGTCCGCCGGCTGCGCTCGGTCAGCCGGCACACGGTCACGGCCAATCTCACCCCCGTCCGGATCCAGGGCGACGCCCGGCGGCTGGCGCAGGTGCTGCGGAACGTACTGGACAACGCGGACCGGCATGCCGTGTCCCGGATCCGGATCAGCCTGCACTCCGACGGCGACGGGGCCGTGGTGTGGGTCGACAATGACGGAGAGCCGGTAGCTGAAGCGGACCGGCAACGGATCTTCGAGCGGTTTGTCCGGCTGGATGAAAGCCGGTCCCGGGAGGGCGGCGGCAGCGGCCTCGGCCTGGCCATTGCCGCCGGCATCATGGCGGCGCACCACGGCTCCATCCGTGCCACGGAGAGCCCCACTGGAGAATGCCGCTTTGAAATGGTCTTCCCGCAAGCGGACCCCTCGGCTCCGGCTCCGGTCACTCCCGGGACTGTGGTGCGGACGCGGACTCAGGGATCCGGTCGGCGCTGAGCAGGTAGCCCATGCCGCGCACCGTGGCCAGGGTCTGGACGCCGAACGGAGCATCGATCTTCCGCCTCAGGTAACCGATGTAGACCTCCACGACGTTGTCTCCGCCTTCGAAGGCGGAATCCCAGACGTTGTCGAGAATGTCCGCCTTTGACACGATCTGGTCATGGCGGCGCATAAGGTAGTGCAGAAGCCCGTACTCCCTCGGCGTGAGGCTGATGAGCGTTTGGCCCCGCCGGACACGGCGGTTGACCGGGTCCATCGTCAGGGTCCCGAGCGCCAGGACGACAGGCCGCTCCGGCGCTCCCCTGCGGATCAATGCCCTGATCCGGGCGACCAGCACGAGGAAACTGAACGGTTTGGTCAGATAGTCATCGGCACCCAGGTCGAAGGCATCGGTCTGGTCGTACTCGCCGTCCTTCGCCGTCAGCATCAGCACCGGAGTCCAGATCCGGCGCTGCCGCAGTTCGCGCAGGACGTCATAGCCGTGCTTGAGCGGCAGCATAAGATCGAGCAGGATCACGTCGTAGGCGTTCTCCGTCGCGGCTGACAACCCGCTGACGCCGTCGTGGGTGACGTCCACGACGAAGCCCTCATTCGACAGTCCGCGGCGCACCGTATCGGCCAGGACCTTCTCGTCCTCGACCAGCAGGATCCTCATTGCCCGCCTCCTCTCCTGAGAGACAGTATGGCGCCCCCGGGTACCAGCATAGGTGCGGCGACGGCGTTACACCCTTACGCCGTCGCGCGCCCCGCAGGGTGCCTTCACGATCCAGCCGTCCACGACAATGTCGGGGAGGTCGAGGCCGGCCGTCCGCACTGACGCGGCCGCCCTGTTGCGGCGCAGCGGCCCTCGCTAGACTTGAAATGCGCCGGAGCAGACGCATCAGTTCGTCGCGGGAAAGGCAAGATCATGACCGACAGCAGCAAGTTCGAAGAGCCCACGGAGGACGCGGGCGGCGGGGAAAAGCACGAGGAACCCGAGCTCCGGGGCCGGTATGTCGAAGGCAGCTACGGCAAGGCCGGCACGCAGGGCGGCCGCCACGCGGACGATGAGGAAGGCCAGTACATCGAAGGTGATTACGGTGCGGCTGGCAGCGAGGGCGGTCTGCCCGAACCGCTGGGCGACAAGGCCAAGGAGTCCGGGCGCTATGTCAAGGGCGACGTCGGCGACGCGGGGATGGTTCCGGGCCGTACCGCCGAGTCGGAAATCGGCCAGTACTCCGAGGGTGACTACGGTAAGGGCGGAACGGTAGATCCCAAACGCAAGGCCGGAACCGACAAGAAGTAACCCCGCATCAGATCTCCGGGGCTGTCCCCAGGTCCGCCGGCCAGCTTTCCGCGCAGCACGTTGCCGCGCCCGCCCGGCCGGAACCGCCTTCCGACCATCTGCGGAACCAGTGGGCATTTTCGTTAGTTCGTCGGGGGTTCAGGTCCACCCGCACACGCCCCCGGGCTCAATGACATGCCCCGCGCCGGGGTCGGCGGATGGACATATTCCGATCATGCCCTGTCCCGGGCGCGAGGACTGGGCATGTCCTCCCGAAGGACAGCCGATCCCCCGCAGCGGAGCCACCCGCACATGACCCCGGGATCCGGACATGCCCTCCGCCGGGGTCGGCGGATGGGCATATTCCGATTCCGTCCGGTCCCGGGCACGAGGAGTGGGCATGTCCCCCCGGCCCGAAGAGGTCCTGGCCAACTGACACGAAAAATAGGTGATTTTCAGTACCCACGGCGGAGCGAAGCGCCCCTGAGGAACTAAAACCCCCGACGAATTAACCAAAAATCACCACTTGTCTGCATGGGCCATGGCCATGCCGTCGCGGCAGAACTACCATGAAGTATCTGGGGTTGTCAATTTTCGTCTGAATCCGGCGGCTCAAGGAGGCCCTTTCGATGAGTGATATCAGTCCACTAAGGCATGCGGTCCGGAACGGCAGCGGCCTGAAGAATCTCGGAGGCATCTGGGGGGAACTGCTGTCCGAGTTTCTCGGCACTTTTGTGCTGATCGCTTTCGGCGACGGCGTCGTGGCCATGGCGGTCGCTGCCCTGCCGGGATCTGGCCGTGCCGCGACACCATCAACGATCTTCCTGGCCGCGGGAGACTGGCTGCTGATCACCTGGGGGTGGGCCCTGGCGGTGGCTATGGCGGTCTACGTGGCCGGAGGTGTCAGCGGGGCGCACATCAATCCAGCCGTGACGCTCGCTTTCGCCGTCCGGCGGAAGTTTCCCTGGAACAAGGTGGCTCCGTACGTCGTGGCGCAGGTCGTCGGGGCGTTCGCCGGGGCCGCGCTGGTGTACCTCCTTTACCACGATGCCATCGACGCCTTCAACAAGGCCATTGGCACCACTAGGGGGGATCCGAAGGGGCTGGCAACCTACTCCATTTTCGCCACGTTCCCGGCCCCCTACTTCAACGGCAACCCCACCGGCCCGCTGATTGACCAGATTGTCGGCACAGCGTTCCTCGTCATGTTCGTGGTGGCCATCATTGATATTCGCAATACGGCCGTGCAGGCAAACCTTGGTCCCTTCATAATCGGGCTGGCCGTTGCCGCCATCGGCATGTCTTTGGGTGCAAACGCCGGATACGCGATCAACCCGGCCCGCGACTTCGGACCGAGGCTGCTGGCCTGGCTGGCCGGCTGGGGTCAAACCGCGTTGCCTGGCACCGTTGACGGGGCATTCAGCTGGTACTTCTGGGTGCCGATCATCGGACCCCTGATCGGCGGTGTGATCGGCGTGCTGATCTACGACTGGTTCATCGGCGATGTACTCCATGCCCGGGCCCTGCTGCAGGAACCCACGCCTCCTGGCCGGGCCGGCGGCGAGACGCCTCCGGCGGGCGACCAGATAAAGACGGCCGACCAGGGAACGACGGCCGGAGAATAGGAGGAATTCAAGGGTGGTGGCACGAGTCACCGGTAGTCCTCCGGGACTACCGCCAGGAGCTCTGGTCGGATCATAATGGCCAGAGCTCCTGGCCGTCGGTGGCCTCGTCTCCCCGGCGGCTGAAATCTTCCCGAACTCCGGGAAGTGCGGGCATGGCAGCGCAGACCGGCCCGGACAGGACGCGCCTCCAGCGCATGAAAGGCACTTGACATGACCGATCAGCAGAGACAGACCCGGGTACCGATGAACACGGTACCGATGACCACAGGACAGGCCGGTGTCATCAGCACGCTGGCCACACAGTTGCGGGTGGACTCCATCCGGTGCAGCACCCAGGCCGCATCCGGTCACCCCACCTCGTCGCTGTCGGCTGCGGATCTCATGGCCGTCCTGCTCGAACGGCACCTCCGCTACGACTGGGACCGGCCGTCACTGCCTAACAATGACCACCTCATTTTTTCCAAGGGCCATGCCTCCCCGCTGCTGTACTCCATGTACCGGGCCGTCGGCGTGGTCGATGAGGACGAACTGATCAATACCTACCGGCAGTTCGGCAGCCGGCTCGAAGGCCACCCCACGCCCGCCCTCCCCTGGGTCGATGTGGCCACCGGATCGCTGGGCCAGGGACTGCCAGACGCGGTGGGAGTAAGCCTGGCCGGACGGTACCTGGACCGGCTGCCGTACCACACGTGGGTGCTGTGCGGAGACAGCGAACTGGCCGAAGGCTCCATTTGGGAAGCCCTGGACAAGGCCGCCTACTACAAGCTCGGCAACCTCACCGCGGTCGTCGACGTCAACCGGCTGGGCCAGGACGGGCCCACCGAACTCCAATGGGACATGGACCGCTACGCCAGGCGTGTGGAGGCCTTCGGCGCCCACGCCCTCGTCATCGACGGCCACGACCTTGCCGCCATCGACGAGGCGCTCACGCTGGCGCGATCCGATCCCGACCAACCGACGGTCATTCTGGCCAAAACCATCAAGGGCAAGGGGGTGCCCGAACTGGAGGACAAAAACGGCTGGCACGGCAAAGCCCTCCCCCCGGATATGGCCGAACGCGCCGTGGCCGGCCTCGGCGGGCCCAGCAGCCTGCAGATCACCACGGCTCTCCCCGAACCCGGCACACCCGCGATCACCCCCAACCCCCGGGCTGCGGTCACCCTGCCCCGCTGGGAGGTGGGCGACAAAGTGGCGACCCGGGCCGCCTTCGGCGCCGCCGTGTCCGCGCTGGCCGCCCGCCCCGAAGTCGTCGTCCTGGACGGCGAAGTGGGAAACTCGACCCACGCCGGCGAATTCAAAGACGCCGCCCCGGAACGGTACTTCGAAATGT
The DNA here is from genome assembly GCF_040546335.1 of Arthrobacter sp. UYEF20. Classification (NCBI taxonomy): domain Bacteria; kingdom Bacillati; phylum Actinomycetota; class Actinomycetes; order Micrococcales; family Micrococcaceae; genus Arthrobacter; species Arthrobacter sp. UYEF20. The sequence goes on from NZ_JBEPNP010000032.1 coordinate 12,357, forward strand.
TCATCGCCGAACAGCAACTCATCGCCTCCGCCGTCGGCCTCTCGGTCCGCGGCTACATCGCGTTCGCCGCGAGTTTCGCCGCTTTCCTGATATCCCGGCCCTTCGACTTCATCCGGATGGCCGGAGTATCCCAGGCCAGCATACGGCTCGTCGGCACCCACGCCGGCGTCGAAATTGGCCAGGACGGCCCCTCGCAAATGGCGCTGGAGGACATTGCCGCCATGCGCGCCGTGCACACCTCCACCGTGCTGTATCCGGCCGACGCACCCGCCACCGCCCGGCTGGTCCAAACCATGGCCGACACCACCGGAATCTCCTACCTGCGCGCCACCCGCGGCACCTACCCGGTGATCTACGGTCCGGACGAAACATTCCCGCTCGGCGGCTGCAAAGTCCACAACGCCGGACCCGACGACGCCGTGGCACTCATCGGCGCCGGCGTGACCCTGCACGAATGCCTCACCGCAGCCGATCAACTCGCCAAAGACGGAATCAAGGCCCGCGTCATCGACCTCTACTCCATCAAACCCATCGACGTCGACACCCTTCGCCGGACGTGCCTCGAGACCGGGGGCAGGATCGTCGTCGCCGAAGACCACTACCCCCAAGGCGGCATCGGCTCAGCCGTACTCGAAGCCCTCGCCAGCACAAACACCCCAGAACTCCACATTGCATTGCTCGCCGTGAAGGGGCTGCCCACCTCCGGAAAACCCCAGGAACTGCTCGACTCCGCCGGCATCTCCGCACCCCACATCGTTGCCGCAGCCCGCAGCCTGATCGGCGCCTGACCTGGAATCGCCCACCTCCACATTGAAGGACCCCCGGTCCTGCCGTTCCTGTTCGCCCCCGTGAACGCCAAGCCGCCATCCGGGCCGTCGCTACTTCAGGGGTTCGCTGCTGTGGGGTTGTCGCATGTAGTTTCGCCGGAACGGACCTCATGCCCAACAAGAAGTAGGCCTCGGGCGGGGGTAGTGTCAGGAGACTTGGCAGGGCCGGCAATCCTGTCTCGCCGGCCGGTGTCGCGAGCGTCACTGCACGGACTCCCAATACAGCCAGCTGATTAACGGCTTGATGCTGTACGGTTCAATCCCGGGAAACCCCGAACAACAGAATCGAGTATCAACCAGGTGGCAACCGATTATGACGAAGTACGATCCGACGTCGCGGAATCACGCAACGCCTCTCTGGAGGCCCTTCGCTCTGCAAACGCTCCGGACGCACGCAGCGTAGCCCGTGACCTCGATGAGGCCGACACCTCAGAGGGTGTGGAACTGCCCGGCGCCGACCTCTCAGGCGAGGAACTGACCGTCACGGTCATCCCGCAGAAGGAAGACGAGTTCACCTGCTACTCATGCTTCCTCGTCCGGCACCGCTCACAGCTCGCGCGCGAAAAAGCGGGTCACGCGTACTGCGCAGACTGCCTCAGCTAGCCTGACCGCTTCAAATAGCGCCAGGACCGCGCCGGGCATGCTGTGCGCGGCGCGGTTCTCTAGGCTCCTCTTTAACGACTCTCTAACGACTCGCCGGACAACACCGGAATTCCGGTGCTATTTCGTCGCGGCTGGCGCACAATGGAGCGTAGTTAGTCCTCCTGTAACTGTCATTTCACCGCAGCGGATGGTGCGTCATGAATAATCGCAAGGTCCGGGCTGGATTGCTGGCCCTGATCCTGGCCGGCACGGGCGGTTGCGCCGGCGGTGGCGGGAGCCCGGCCCCGCCGTCGTCGTCGGCGTCCCCGGGTGCGACCGCAACGGTGAGCCAGGGCACGGGCAGTCCGGCGAATGCTGCGGCGTCCATCACCATCAAGGACTTCGAGTACGGCACGCCGATCACCGTCTCCCCGGGTGCCACGGTGGCGGTTACCAACATGGACAGCGCCGCCCATACCGTGACGGCCGACGCGGGGTCCGCGTTTGATGTGGACGTCAAGGGCAGCGGGGGCACCGGCACCTTTACCGCCCCAATGCAGCCTGGAAGCTACCCCTACCACTGCACCTACCATCCGGGCATGCACGGAACGCTGACGGTCAAGTGAGCGCGCCAAGTAGGACCGGCAGTGCTGCCCGAGTACGGGGAAACGACCTGCCCCTGCGGGTGCTGGTCACCGTCGCCCTCGTCATCGACGCGGGTGTCCATATTCATCTGGCACCCGGCTACCAGGCCGGGAGTTCGGCCGGAATCGGCCAGGGCACCCTCTTCCTGCTCGAGGCCGCCGCGGCCATTCTGGCCGCGCTGTACGTCCTGCTGCGCGGGAGCCGGGCAGCCTATTCGGTAGCCGTGCTGGTGGCGCTGAGTGCCTTTGCGGCCGTGGTCCTTTACCGCTATGTCGACATCCCGGCGTTCGGACCGTTCCCCGCCATGTACGACCCGACCTGGTTCTTCGAAAAGTCACTCAGCGCGGTGGCTGAAGCTGCCGGGGCAGTGCTGGCCGGCATTGGATTCATCCGGGCCGGACGGACCGTGCGCGCTGACGGGACCCGCTCCCCGCGGGCGACGGCCTGACTCCGCCAGCGGAGCCACAGTGTCCTGGCGTGTCCCGCCGGCGTGCTGAAGCCGGGGCTTGCGCTTCTTGCTAACATGGCGGCGAGGTGGTTCATGGACAGCAGGACGGCGCAGCGGGCGGTGGTTGACGTGACGGTTGCGATGGGTGCATTCCTGGCCGCCGGCACCTGGCTCTGCGTGACCGCTTTCCCCCATGCCGCTCCGCAGCACCTGACCCTCGCCGCCGCCCTGGCCGCCGGCTCTGGCGTGATCGGGTGCGCGGCCGCGTCCGTTCTCCGTCGCGATCCCCCGCTGTGCACCCCCGCGGACCGCGTCACGCTGATCCGGGCCGTGCTGGTGGCGTGCTGCGCGGCACTGACTGTGGCCGGCGTGATGGCCGGTTCCGTTCCGGGCGGCATCATCGCCGTGCTCGGCACTACCGCTTTTCTGCTCGACGCCGTCGACGGGCGGGTAGCCCGGTTCACCGGCACCGCGTCTGCGGCGGGTTCGCGCCTGGATACAGACACTGACGGCGCCCTCGTCCTCGTGCTGTCCGGCGCCACCGCGGGAACCACCGGCCCCTGGACCTTGGGCATCGGGCTCATGTACTACGCTTTCCTCGCCGCCGGATGGTTCCGGCCCTCGCTGAGGGAACCGCTGCCACCGAAAATGGCCCGCAAAGTCATTGGCGCCTTCCAGCCAGCCGCGCTGCTGTTGGCCCTGATCCCCGGTGTCCCGCCTGCCCTGGGCATGTCAGCTGCCGCGGTGGCCTTCATGTTGCTCGGCTTTTCCTTCGGCCGCGACGTCGTTGAACTGGAACGGCTGCGCCGCGACGATCTGGCCACCGTCGCTCCCCGGGCGTAGACTCCCCGCACCTACGCCCGATGAAAGCCACCTGATGAACAAGAACCGGCTCGAGGCCTTCAGCGACGGCGTGCTGGCCATCATCATCACCATCATGGTCCTGGAGCTCCGCGTCCCCGCGGAACCGACCTGGCACTCGCTTCTCGAGGAGATGCCGACCCTCTTCAGCTATGTGCTGAGCTTTATCTTCGTGGGGATCTACTGGAACAACCACCACCACATGCTTCACTTGGCGGGAAGGATCAGCGGCGGAATTCTCTGGGCCAACCTGCATCTGCTGTTCTGGTTGTCGCTGTTCCCGTTCACCACCCGCTGGCTGAACAGCGCGGACCTGGCGGAGGTCCCGGTGCTGGTGTACGGACTCAACCTGCTCCTCGCCGCCATCGCCTTCTACGTACTCAAGTCCGCCCTGATCCGCCAGCAGGGACGGGGCGGCCCCCTCGACGTAGCTCTGGGCAGGGACTGGAAGGGGAAGGCCTCCCCAATCCTCTATCTTCTGGGAATGGGCCTCAGCCTCGTGCACCCCGCCCTGGGCCTCGGTGTGTACTCAGGGGTGGCGGCACTGTGGCTCATCCCGGACCGCCGTGTGGAGCGCTTCCTCGCACACGGCACTGAGCCCCACGGGCAATCCACCGGCCCCGAACCCAGGGGGTAGGGCCCTCCTCAGCGCCCGGTGCGCTGCGCCAGGTACCCGCTCAGAAACTCCAGGATGGCAGGGTTCGGCGTCTTCACATTTGCCGAGTATTCGGGGTGCTTTTCGAGATACTTCTTGATGTACGGGCACACGGAGACGATCGTGAGGCCGGCGGCCACGGTCTCGTTGAGAGCCTGGGCTGCCAGCCTGCCCGCGAGGCCCCTGCCCGAATATTCGTCATCAATGGCGGTGTGATAAAAGATCCTCAGCCCGTCGTCCTCGCGATCCGCATAGTATGCCCGCCCGATCACGGTGCCGGCGTCGAGCACTTCAAAGCGGCTGCGCTCCGGATTCTGGCGGATGGTGATCGGGCTCATTGCTCGCTCGCTTCTCGTCGCATGGGGTCGGTCAGCCGCGGGGGCGCATGCGGGTGGCCGGCAGAACCGGGGCCGGCAGCGGTGCGGGTTCCCCGGCGGGGAAGGCGCCGAAGCGCGGGCGTTCGTCTCCCCCGCCGGCTTCGGCCCGGTTTTCGGCGCCGATCTCCGCCTGCCATTGGGACCGGTACCCGACGATTTCCTCGTGGCTGCGGCCCACGAAATTCCACCACATCACGATTTTTTCGCCCAGCGGCTGGCCGCCGATAATCAGGACGCGCAGCGGTTCCGGGCCAGCGGTCAGGGTCAGCGACGAGCGTCCGGCCGGCAGGTAGGCCAGATGGTCCTTCGTGACGGGGTGCCCGTCCAGGCCGAGGGTTCCCTCATCCACCAGCAGGCCGTGTTCGAAGCCCGGGTCAATCTCGAGCGACAACGCCGCCCCGGCGTCGAGGACGATCTCCGCGCCCAGCAGGGGCGTATGGGTGGTGACCGGCGAGGTTGAGCCGGCGAGTGATCCCAGGAAGACCCGCAGTGCCGAGCCGTCGCCCCCGATCGGCTCGGGGCGGTAATGCTCGAAGGTGGGTTCCATCTGGCGGGCGCTGTCCGGCAGGGCGATCCAGAGCTGTGCGCCGTGCAGGACATCGGTGCCGGGCATGGAGAACTCCGAGTGGCTGATTCCGCGGCCGGCGGTCATCAGGTTGAGTTCGCCCGGCCGCACGGCGGCGTGGAAGCCCGCCGAGTCGCGGTGTTCGATCTCGCCGGTGAACAGCCAGCTGACGGTCTGCAGTCCGGTGTGAGGGTGCCGTGGAACCCTCATCCCACCGCTTTCGGCCACGCGGTCCGGGCCGTAGTGGTCCAGGAAGCACCAGGCGCCAATGAGGCTGCGCTGGCGTTGGGGCAGGGTCCGCCGGACGTCCATCGCCCGGGGCCCGCCCAGCGGGACGTCCCGCGGGACCAGTATTTCCACCCCCACGCAGCTCGTGTCGGCTTCGCAGAGGATTTCCTGAGGCGCAACTTCGGTATTGCTCATGGGGACAGCCTACTGATTACCACCCGGTCCGGACAGGCGGCATCATGGAGGCATGCCCACTCCAGAGTCCCCCGTCACCATCACCGTCGGCGAGTCCTCCGTGTCCGGTGTCTACGCCCGTCCCGGCAACCCCTTCGCTACGCTCGTGGTCGCCCATGGTGCAGGGGCCGGGATGGAGCATCCGTTCCTGGCCGGCTTCACCCGGGCCCTGAACGAGGAGTCTGTCGCGACGCTGCGCTTCAACTTCCCGTACCGCGAGGCCGGGCGGAAGTTCCCGGACAGGCCGCCGGCGGCCACCGCTGCATGGCGGGCCGCCATGGATGAGGCCGCTGCGCGCTCGGACGGGGAACCACTATGGGCCGCCGGCAAATCCTTCGGCGGGCGCTTGGCCTCGATGGCGGTGGCTGAGGGAATGCCTGCCGCCGGGCTCGTGTATCTCGGCTACCCGCTCCATCCGCCGGGGAAGCCGGACAAGCTCCGCGACGAACACCTCTACGGGCTGACCCTGCCGATGCTCTTCCTGCAGGGCACACGGGACCCGTTTGCGACCCCGGAGCTGCTCGAGGCCGTGGTTGCCCGGATCGGACCGTCCGCAACCCTTCGGTGGTGCGAGGGCGGCGGCCACACCTTCGACATCGCGGGCAGGAAGCGCAGTCCGGAGGAGGTGGGGGCATCGCTGGCGGGCCCCGTGGTGGCGTTCCTGAAAGGGCGCGCCTAGATCCAGGCAGTCCGGCGCAGTGGCGGTTCGGTGCCTCCGGGGCGCTGGACGAGCACCTGGTTGACGCCCGTCATCCCGGCCTCGAAGCCCAAAGCGCTCGCTGCCATGTAGAGGCGCCACACCCTGGCCCGGCCCTCGCCGGCGGCCTCCACGGCCTCGCTCCAGTGTTCCTCCAGGTTCCGGACCCACGCCCGCAGCGTCAGCGCGTAGTGCCGGCGCAGCGCCTCCACGTCGAGCACCTCAAGTCCCCCGGCTTCCAGCGCGCCGATTGTCTCCGCGAGGCTAAGCATCTCGCCGTCGGGGAACACGTAGCGGGGAATGAAGGAATCCGGGTCCGGGTCCGTGGGGCCTGCGTTCCAGGAGATGGCGTGGTTGAGCAGCCGCCCGCCCGGACGCAGGAGCCCATGCAGCTGTGAGACGTATGTTGGCATCTGCTTGCGGCCGACATGCTCGGACATCCCGATGGAGCTGATCGCGTCAAACGGCCCGTCGCCGACGTCGCGGTAGTCCTGGACCCGGATGTCCACCCGCCCGGTCAGCCCGGCGTCGGCCGCCCGCTTGCCGGCGAGCGCCGCCTGTTCCGTGGAGAGGGTGACGCCGACGACGTCGACCCCGTAACGCTGGGCGGCATGCAGGGCAAAGCTGCCCCAGCCGCAGCCGACATCCAGCACCTTCATGCCCGGCTGGAGTCCCAGTTTGCGGCAGACGAGATCGATCTTGGCCTCCTGGGCGGCGTTCAGGCCGGTGCGCTCGTCATCCCAGACCGCGCAAGAGTAAACCATTGACGGGCCAAGGACGAGGGCGTAGAAGTCGTTGCCCACGTCGTAGTGGTGTGAGATCGCGGCGGCGTCGCGCTTCTTTGAGTGCCGATGGCCGGCCCGGACGATCTTTGCCTCCTCCGGCGGTGGCGCCGGATTCGGACCGATCGCGCCGAGCCGCACGGCGGTTCTGAGAATCGTTCCGAGCTCGCCGAGAGTGGGCCGTCGGAAGGGGCCGGGTTCGGCGAATTTGCCGTCGGAGCTCAGCGCGGCGAAGCTGGCAAAGACATCGCCGGGAGCATCGATATCTCCGGAAACGTACGCACGGCTGAGGCCCAACTGCCCGGGCGACCACAGCATCCGGCGCAGGGCCCGCCGTGACCGGAATACAATCAGCGGGGCGCCTGCCGGCCCCGCTTCCGAGCCGTCCCAGGCCTGCAGCCGCAGCGGGACCTCCTGGGTGCCAAGGACAATGGCCAGCGCTCCGGCCAGCCGTGATGCCACATCGGTGGTTCTCCTCATGTCCCTAACCTCTCGTCCAGTGGTTTCCTTGGCCAAATCTATGCGCAAGCCGCGCATTCGAACAGGGGCCGGACCGGGCTGAATCCTCCGCGCGGGCCGGGACGGGATCCCGGCTGCTCTGGTGCTCCCCCAGCGGGCTACCCGGCAGGCCGTCACGCCCAGTAGGTTTTTGGGGAGGACGACGGCGCGCTGTGGCACCAATCCGGGGGCGCCAGCGTCTGCGCCGGGCAAATGACTGCCCGGCGTGACGCGGGAGAGGCAGGTACGGGCAGATCGGTCACCGGCCCTCCCGGGCACCCTGGGTCACTTTCCGGACGGGGTGGGTGGTGGTGCGGCCGCCGGGGCGTAAAGCTCCCCCAGCAGTGCCTTGGAGATCGTCGCCGCGGGGTCGCGTCCGTCGGCCGAGGGCGCGAGGTTCGTCCACACCACGAGCGTCACCTTGTTGACCGGGTCGCTGCCCATGAAAGTGTTGAAACCGGGCAGTTCGCCCGTGTGACCTTAGAGGTTTCCGAACTTCGTCAGGGCCAGACCGTACAGCGCCCCGCCGGGGTCGCCTGGGTTGACCGGCCGGGGGCTGTCTAGCCAGATCTTCTGCATCTCCGGGTTCAGGACCTTGCCGCCGGTGATGGCCTCGGCCCAGCGGGCGAGCTCGCCGGCGGTCGAGATGCCTTGCCCGGCCGCCCAGGTCCACGACGGGTTCGAATTCGTGTAGTCGTTCGGCAACAGGGTTCCGGCCTGGGCGCGGGCGATCAAGTCGGCCGGCAGTTTGGTCGTGGCGATGGTCAGGACGTTGTTCATGAACATGTAGCCGCGCGGATGCGGCGCGGGCAGGTCAGTGGATCCTGACGGCGGGAACGAAGTCTGCGTCAAGCCCAGCGGCCCGAGTATCCGGTTCTGGATGATCTCGCCTAGCGGTTTGCCTTCGAGCTTCTCCGCTATGAGCCCCAGCAGAACGGTGTTCGTGTTCGAGTAGTGGAAACCGTCACCCGGGGCGAAGTACACCGGAAGAGGAAGGGCGATTGCCACCAATTCCTCGGGCTTCCAGACCCGTTGCGGAGTGGTGTCCAGGGCCAGGCTGAGCTCGTATGATTCAGAGTAGTTGTAAAGGCCGCTGCGCATGCTGAGCATCTGTTCGATGGTGATGTTGTCCCCGTTGGGAACGTCCGGCCGGTATTTCGACACCGGGTCACCGAGCTTCAGCCGGCCTTCCTGCACGAGCTGCAGGATGACAGCGCCGGTCCAGGTCTTCGTGATGGAGCCGATCCTGATGTGGTCGGCCAGCGATACGGGGCTGCTTCCGCCCAGCCTCTTGACGCCATAGCTGAGGCTGAAGTCACCCTCGGGCGTGCGCAACAAAACCACGGCGCCCGGAACGAGCAACTGGTCCGCCTGGGTCTCAAAAATCTCCCGCAACCTCGCCTTGTCCAGCAGCAGGAGAGCTGTCGAGGCAGCGGTATTCACGGTCGCCGTCGCCGTCGCCGTCGCGCTTGCGGTCGCCGTCGCCGTTGCGGTCGCGGTTGCGCTTGCCGTCGCCGTTGCCGTTGCGGTCGCCGTTGCCGTTGATTCGGATTGGGGAGGGACAAGTGCGGCGCACGCTGTTGTCGGTAGCAGGGCCGCAGCGACCGTACAGAATGTGGTGAGTGAGCGGCGCGTGCGCGTCGTGCGCTGGGTGTGGCCAAGCGGTGTCGTCATCGTGGACTCCAGCCGGTGTTCGCTGCAGTCTTCGACTTGAATGGGAGGCTGCCGTACCGGCGTATGGACCCCAATTTATCGCATGGCGGCGGGGTGTAGAAAGGCCCCGATCAGGACCGGGCGTTGAAGACGTCAGCCCCGAAACGGTTCAACCCCGGCGCCCCGGCATATCCAAGATGCGGCAGGGAAAAGATGTCTTCCATGCTGGCGAGGAGACTGAAGTGGTTGTAGAGCTTATCCGACGTCGTGCCCCCCTTGGTGAAAGGCGAGAGGACCAGGGCGCCGATCTTGCCCCCTGCCGTTCCACCCGGTATTCCCGAAGGCCCGCCGGTGTTGCCCTCAGATTCGTCGAACGTGATGACCAGTACCCCATCTTTCTTGAAGGCGGGCGATTCCAGGATGGCCGGAATCTGCTGCCGGAGCCAGCTATCGGCGCTGGCAAGGCCACCAGGACTTCCATCGACGCACGGAGCGTCGTGCCCGTCGTTACACAGATTCGGCGTGATGTAGGACAGATCCGGCGTCGTCGCGATGGACCCCAGATCACCGGCGAGCTTGGTGAAGTCGACGACATTGTTCTGGCAGTCCGGGGACGATGTGATCTCTTCAAAATACACAAACGGGTTGTGTCGGGTTGCGTATTGGTCATCCATCTTCGCGTTCTGATCATCATCTTTGGCACCGAGCTCGGGATGGCGGCAGGGTGTCTTCATGTCCTCCATATAGCCCTTCCAGGTCTTTCCCGCCGCGCTGAGTTGTCCGGCAATGGTCGGAACCGACGCCGGATAGACGCAGCCCGTGCCCTGCACCTGCCCCTGGCCGGTGCTCCCGGTCTCCGCGAGCGGGGCGTAAGTCGGGCAGTCGTCCCGGGTCATGGCATTTGATGCCTGTCCCGAAATCTGCGCCAGGTAGTTCGGGTTGGAGTGGTGGGCGATCGCGTAGTACTCGGAGAGCAGCACGCCCTTGGCGCGAAGGGTCTTGGCAAGGCACGGGGCTTCCGAACCGGCACCCCAGACCTTGTCGTAGCCCTTGTTCTCCAGGTTGACCACGAACACATGCCCGGGTTTCCCGGTCCCTGGCGCCGCCGTCGGGGACTGTGACCGGGCGGACGCGCTGGGGACGGCGGAGGCGCCGGCGCTGGGGACGACCGTTGGGGAGTTCGATCCCGACGGCGCGCCCCCGTCCGGCGGTGTCGGAGTACAGGCGGCTGTTGCCAGGGCGAGGATCACGGCGAAAGTCAGCCACGCGGCACGTCCCGTGACATTGAGACCCAGAGTTCTTGCGGCATTCCGGCTCATTGTTTCCGGCTTTCTCGTTGACCGACCCGACGGGGCAAACAGCCCAGTGTTGGAACTCTCCCACACGCGGATCAGGGCAGCCCCCATAGTCCCTCAGTATTCCCTGTGAGTCACTGCCCCCGGGATCCCCGGCCCCCGGTACCCGGATTCCCGCGCCTCGAGGTGCTGCTCTTCAACCGCCCGCCACCTCGTCGGCGAAACCCGTGGTGATAGTTTGCAGGGATGGACCACGAGACGCCCGAGCGTGACGCACGCCACGGACGAAGCCGCGCGGAACCGCTGAGCGATATCGACGTGCCCCGGTGGTGGGAAGGGCTCGGCCTGCCTGGACTGATTGACATCCACACGCACTTTCTGCCGGAGCGGATGCTGCGGCGGGTCTGGGCGCACTTCGACGAGGCCGGGCCGTTGATCGGCCGGCCGTGGCCCATCGCTTATCGATGGGACGAGGCGAGCCGGCTGGCCCGGCTGCGCCAACTGGGACTCCGCCATTTCACGGCGCTGACCTACGCGCACCGGCCGGGCATGGCGGCGGACCTCACCGACTTCGCCCTGAAGCTGGCAGCAACCGAAGCGGACTGCGTCCCCAGCGCGACGTTCTTCCCCGAGGACGGCGTCCTGGACCAGGTCCAATCAGCCCTTGAACGCGGCGCGCGGGTGTTCAAGGTCCACGCGCAGGTGGGCGGGTTTGACCTCCGCGAGCCGGTCCTCGACCCGGTCTGGGGACTGCTGGCGGACGCAGAGGTTCCGGTGGTTGTACACGTGGGCAGCGGGCCGGTTCCGCGGGCGGGCTTCACCGGGCCCGACAAGCTTGAGGGCGTGATGCGCCGTCATCCCGGGCTGACCGCCGTCGTCGCCCATCTGGGGGCACCGGAGTATGCGGACTTCCTGGCCCTGGCCGAGACGTACCCTCGCGTTCACCTGGACACCACGATGGTCTTCACGGATTTCTTTTGAGGCGGCCGCCCCGTTCCCGCCCGAGCTGCTGCCGCGGCTCGCAGAGCTGCCGGACCGGCTGGTGCTCGGCAGTGACTTCCCGAACATCCCATATCCCTACGCCCATCAGCTGGAGTCGCTCGAACGCCTGCGCGAGAAGGAACCGCGGCTCGGCGACGACTGGTTGCGTGCCGTCTGCTGGTTCAACGGCAAGCGCCTGCTCGGCGTGTAGCGGGCACGGGCGTCCCTAGTCCTTGCTGCGGGCCCGGCTGGGTTGCACCCGCGGCGGTTCCCCCGGCATCTTCGGGTAGTCCGGCGGGAAGGGCAGCTCCCCCAGCCCTGCGGCGAGGTCCCGTTCCCACCAGCCCATGAGGACGTCGATGGTGCCGGCGGTGGCGTGCATCTCCGCCCACGGGTCCCCGGTGGTCTTGAGCCGCTGCGGCACGGTGGCGATCGTGAAATGCTTCGGATCGGCGCTTTCGAGTTCGTCCCAGCCGATGGGGCAGCACACCGTGGCATGTTCCAGGGCGCGTGGGCTGTAGGCCCCCGCCATGGTGCGGTCGCGGTTGGCCTGGTTGAAGTCAACGAAGATCCGCGTGCCGCGTTCCTCCTTCCACCAGGCCGTGGTGACCTTCTCGGGCATCCGCCGTTCAAGTTCGCGGGCGGCGGCAATGACGGCGTGCCGGACTTCCAGGAACTCGTGGCTGGGCTCGATAGGGGCGAAAACGTGCAGCCCGCGGTTTCCGGACGTCTTGATGAACGAGGTCAGCCCCGCCTCGGCCAGCACGGACCGCAGCTCCTGGGCTGCCGGGATGGCGTCCTCGAACCCGGTGCCGGGCTGCGGGTCCAGGTCGATGCGCAGCTGGTCCGGGTTGTCCGGGTTGCCTGCCCGTGAGGGCCAGGGGTGGAACACGACGGTGTTCATCTGCACGGCCCAGACCGCGGCCGCGATTTCGTCAAACACCAGCTGCGGATGCGACCGGCCGCTCGGGTACACCACGGTCACCGCCCGCACATAGTCCGGGGCGCCCTTGGGCGGATTCTTCGAGAAGAACTGTTCGCCGTCGATGTTGTCCGAAAACCTCTGGAGCGTCACCGGGCGGTTGCCGTTTGCCGCCAGGAAGGCATCCCCGACGGCGACCACATAGTGGGCGAGATCAAGTTTCGTCAGGCCGAGCTTCGGCCAGAGCACCCTCCCGGGACTCGAAATCCGGATCTCCCGGGCGCCGTGCGCGGAGCTGACAGTGACGTGGACTTCTTCCTTGGCCATGGGGACAAGCTACTCCGCAGCAGTCGCAAAAGAATAGCCTGCCCCCACACAGCAAGGGGTGTCTCCTATCCCGCGGCGTCGCCGGTCAGGACTCGAGAACCAGCAGTTGGGCCTTGTCCGCGTCCCAGCCCACCCACAGCTCCTCGTCCGGCAGGAGCGCAGTGCCCCGGTCCGAGCTCAATTCCCGCAGCTGGAGTTCATGGCCGCCGGCCCGGAGCCGGTGACGCACGGTTGCCCCCAGGTTCGTGGAGGACACCAGCGTCGCGGCGCAGCCGTTCCCCGCGGCGGCCTGTGTGCTGAATTTGAGGTGCTCCGGACGGATGGAGACGGCATAGTTCTCGCCGCTTGCTCCGCGGTCCCGGACCCTGGCCAGGCCCAGTCCGCCGAGATCCACCACAGCTTCCTCGCCGTTTCGCTCGACGATGCTGCAGGGAATGAGGTTCGTATCGCCCAGGAAGCTGGCCACCCAGTCGGTCAGCGGGTGGTTGTAGACCTCCTCCGGCGGACCGGACTGGATGATCTTCCCGTCCCTCATCACCACTATCCGGTCGGACATGGCCATGGCCTCGTCCTGGTCATGCGTCACGAACAGCACGGAGATGCCCAGGCCCTTCTGCAGGGTCTTGATCTCCTCCTGCATCTGTTCGCGGAGGCGCTTATCCAGGGCTGCCATCGGCTCATCGAGCAGCAGGGCTGCCGGGTTGAAAACCAATGCCCGGGCCAGCGCCACGCGTTGTTGCTGGCCGCCGGAGAGCTGGCGGGGCTTGCGGCCGCCCATCTTGCCCAGCCCCACGCGATCGAGGGCTTCTTCAGCGCGCTGGCGCCGCTCCGCGCGCGGAACCTTCCTCATGCGGAGGGCGAATTCCACGTTTTCGAGAGCGCTCATATGAGGGAACAGCGCGTAGTTCTGGAACACGACGCCGAGATTCCGTTCCCGGGGCGGCAGCGAATCCACCGGCTTGCCGTCGATCAGGACGGAACCGGCGGTGTGTTCCTCGAACCCTGCAACCATCATCATGGTGGTCGTCTTGCCGGAGCCGCTGGGTCCCAGCAGGGTGACGAACTCGCCGGGCCGGACCGTCAGGTCCAACTGGTCCACGGCAATCACGTCGCCGTAGTGCTAGCCGTTGATGGATTCCATGATGTGCTTGCGGGACAGCCCGCGGTCATTCCGGCCCTCGCCGGTAGGGAAGTAGACCTTGGTGAAAATTTCGACGCTTTCGCGCCGCACACCCGCTAACGCTTCACCCAGCGTGTGTTCTGCGCGGGTGCCCGCGTAGGCGTCTGCGGTGTCGAAGGTGGTAATGCCCAGATCCAGAGCCTGCCGGACGCAAGATGTGGCCGCGTCCTGGTCGATCTGCTCACCGTGGGTGACCCAGTTTCCGTAGGCCAGTTCGCTGACGTCCATACCGGATGAACCAAGCTTGCGGTATTCCATGCTCGTATTGCCTTTCGGAGTCAGATCCTGCCGGCGGCTTCCGGGCCGGAGGGCAGCGCGGGCGGATCTTGAATTGTCAGAAGGATGGTCTTGCGGCCCGGGCTAGGATGCTGGCTGCAGATGGGTCCGGAGTTCCTCTAAGGTCGGAGGATTTGCGCCCGGACGCCGCACGGTGATGGCGGCGGCCATGCGGCGGTGCGCCCCAGCTGCTCCAGGACAGCGGGCGCGAGGCCATCGGTCCCGCGGGTGAGGAGTCCCAGGATCAAGGCTGCCATGTACGAGTCGCCGGCGCCTATCGTGTCAGCGACCCCGGATGTCACTGATGGGATGTTCAGCCGTGTCGCAGCTGTGGCGAGTAGTGAACCCTGTGAGCCTTTGGTGATGACTGCCAGCCCGGCGCCGAGCCCGAGGATGTGCGCGGCGGTGTCATCCAAGTCCTTCCGGGGGTAGAGCCACCGTGCGTCTTCATCGCTGAGTTTGACGACGTCTGTCAGGTGAACCAGGTCTTCGAAGATGGATTTGGCCTCGGCATGGCTGCCGAGCAGGGCGGGTCTGATGTTGGGGTCATAGGTGATCGCGCATTCGTGGCGGCACTGCTGGAGGAGTGATTTGACCGCGTCGGCGCCAGGTGCAAGAAAAGTGGCGATCGAACCGGTGTGAAGGACCTTCGGGACATAGACGGGAGCGACCGGTTCAAGGGCCCAGGATATGTCGAAGTCGTAGCTGGCGGACCCGTCCGGGGCGAGCGTTGCGTCGCTGACGCGGTTCTGCCCAGGGAGCGTGAGCCGGGCAGGAGCGTCACGCCGGCACTGTGCAGGTGCCGCTCGATAGCGGCGCCGCGCTCGTCCTCCCCAATGGCGGTCAACAGCCCGGTGTTGATGCCGCGGCCAAGCCCATAGGCGACATTGGCGGGTGACCCGCCCGGGTATTCGCTCATCCCCTCCGGCGAGGAGACGACGTCAGTGAGCGCTTCGCCGACAACGACGACGTCCAGGAACTGCCGGGACGGGCCGGCGATCTCGGGGTTGTGCATGTCATGTCTTTCTTCAGATGGTGTGCTGCGGGCTCACGATGGGATGATGCGGCGTAACCCTGTGGCGCCGGACCTGATGGGTCCATGTGAACCGTGAGGCCTGCGGATAGCTACTGCCCCTTCGACGGCAAGTTCCGCCGTTAAGCGTATTGAGTGATCCTCAGGTTATTTATCGTTGCTGTACCGCCGGCAGCGTAGAGGGAGACGTCCGTACTGGTGGGGGATGGAAAGATCAGCTCTGCCAGGGTGACCTGGCCTCCCTGGGCGAAAACCTCAACGGAGCATTGGTCCACGTAGATGGTGAGTGCATAGGAATTGGCTGCCAGTTCGATCGGGGCGGTGTCGATCGAGGCGAAGGCCTCGTGGAAGTCTGTTTGCCCGGATTCCCGGCGGTCGACGACGATGATCCTTTCCGTGGGCCGGATGCCGATGCGGGTGCCTTGTGTTCCGTTGCCGCGGACAATCAGTCCGAATTCCTCGGCAGTTCCGGGCGTGAAGGTTGCCTCGATCCGCTGGACGCTGCCGGCGGCGCCGTCAAGGAGGTGCGTGCCTTCGGGTATCTCGCCGGCACCGGCCGTGAACGGCGGCTTCCCGGCAGGCACGGAGGTGAACTCCTGCGCGACCTGCTGCACCAGCCGCCAGCTCCCGTCCCTGCTCCGCAGGGATACTTCGCGGACCAGTGACATGGGACTGCGCCACGGAGAGGTCGGGATCTCGTTGGCGTATTGCCAGTTGTTCATCCACCCGATCATGAGCCGCCGGCCATCGGGAACGTCGCTGAAGGAAACGGCGGCGTAGTAGTCCCGGCCCCAGTCGAGCCACTGGTACTCGCTCAGTCTGTCCGGGTCCTGCAGGCCGGAGGTGACCGTGGTGGCTGAGGTGAATGTGGTCCCGTCGAAGTCTCCCACGAAGTACTGCCCGGCCGAACCGCCGTTGGGCCCGCCGGGATTGAGGTTTACGGTCAGGACCCATTTAAGATTATCCGGATCACCGTCGACAGGCAGCGGGAAGAGGTCCGGGCATTCCCACACGCCGCCGGTCGCGTTCGCCGGGCCGAAGCTGCTCAACAGCTCCCAGTCCTTGAGGTCATGGGACTTGTAGAAGACGACTTCGAAGTCCGAGGCTTCCACGGCCACCATGACCCAGTAGCTCCCGGCGTCCGATTCGTAGCGGAAGACCTTTGGATCGCGGAAGTCGGCTGACGCCCGGTTCAGTACGGGATTGCCGGGGTGCTTGGTCCAGGTGTAGCCGCCGTCCAGGCTGTAGGCCAGGGACTGCGCCTGGATGCCGTGGTATGCGGAGGCCATCTTGTAGGCGCTGGTGTAGACAGCGACCAGCGGTGCCGCGGAGTCCGTGCCGAATCCGCTGGTGTTGTGCCGGTCGTAGACGATGCTGCCGGAGAAAATATCTTCCTCCGCGTCGCAGGCGATCGCGACAGCATGCTCGGTCCAGGTCAGCAGGTCCGTGGAGGTGGCGTGCCCCCAGGACATGTTTCCCCAGACGGTATCGAGCGGGTTGTTCTGGTAGTAGAGGTGGTAGGCGCCCTCATGGAAAATCAGGCCGTTGGGGTCGTTGAGCCAGGTATTCCGGGGTGCGTAGTGCAGGGCGGGCCGGAAAGCATCGGCCGTCGTGGCGG
>NZ_JBEPNP010000033.1:0-25332 GCF_040546335.1 Arthrobacter sp. UYEF20
TGTGGGAGAGTAGGTCACCGCCGGACAACCATTAAACACGGTCGAGAGCCTCCAGACACTTCTCTGGAGGCTCTCCCGCATTTAACCCCCAAACCACCAATGCGCCCTGCCGCACCAGCCACTACAATCCGCCGCCGGCCACTAGAATCCGCCGCCGGCGCCGCCGGCCACGCCGGCCACGCCGGATCTTGGACGGGAAGCGCTCCCAGTCCAGCGGAACGCCAGAAACGTGACGGGGGACCGGACACCACAACGGCTGGTGCGGCAGCCGCCGTCGGACGGCAGGAACTCCGCACAGGCCGCAGCGGACGGCGACACCGCTGGCACGGTCCGGCGGAGACCTGGCGAACGCGTCCGCTGTCGGCGAAATATCACGCCGAAAGCGAGCGATTCCCGTGATTTTCCCCGAAAAACGCCGCAAACACGCGGAATTTGCCGCCTCGGCGGCGGCAAGCTGGTAAGTTTTCGAACAGTGGCTTGTGCGCATGCCGTGTGCAGGCTCCAGAAATCATGACCGTCCAGGAGGACATAAATGGCTAAGAACCGTAGTGAACTTGTTGCAGAGGTAGCAGGCAAGGCCGGCACCAGCCAGGCAGCCGTCAACTCCGTGCTCGATGCACTGTTCGAGGTTTTCGAGACCTCTGTCGCCGCGGGCGAAAAGATCACCATCCCGGGCTGGCTCGCAGTTGAGCGCACCGACCGTGCAGCTCGCACCGGCCGCAACCCGCAGACCGGCGAGACCATCCAGATTGCCGCTGGCCACAGCGTCAAGCTGACCGCCGGTTCCAAGCTGAAGGCTGCGGTCGCGAAGAAGAAGTAGTCTTCTTCGAAGGACTGAAAGGAGCGGCAACCTTCGGGTCGCCGCTCCTTTTGCGTTAAGCCCAGCGGTCACGGCCGGCGGTCACGACCGGCGTGCGTCGCTGCGACGGGGCCTGACGGCGCCAGCGCGTTCACGGCGTCGATTCGGCGACCGGCCCGGCGTAGCGGACAATGGAGATGTGCCTTCCGCCGCAAATCCCCGTGCCACTGCAGCCGCGCCAACCCCTCACGGGGGAGCGCGAGGCCCTGACGCCCACCCGGGCGGCATCTCCCGCGCTTGGCAGCTCGCGGGCCTTGTGGCCCTCTTTGCGGGCCTGGCAGCGGCACTGCTGTTCTCCGGTGCGGCGGCTGCACGCCAGGTC
The DNA here is from genome assembly GCF_040546335.1 of Arthrobacter sp. UYEF20. Taxonomy (NCBI): domain Bacteria; kingdom Bacillati; phylum Actinomycetota; class Actinomycetes; order Micrococcales; family Micrococcaceae; genus Arthrobacter; species Arthrobacter sp. UYEF20. The sequence goes on from NZ_JBEPNP010000033.1 coordinate 1,182, forward strand.
TCCGACCCCGGCGCCCTGGTGCGCTGGGGCCTACCGGTCAGCAAGGCCATCCACAATGTCTCCCTCGCGACGGTGATCGGCGGGCTTATCTTCGCTGTCGGCATCCTGCCTCGGAGCCTCGCAACCTCTAGGTCCAGGGACACGGACGCCCCCGAGCATCCAGCGTTCACCCGGGCGCTGGCCTTAGCCGCGGGGGCCGGGGCCATCTGGACACTCTCCGCGATCGCCGTGCTGGTGCTGAGCTACTCGGACGTCGCGGGGCAGGGGATCTCCGGGGACCCGGAGTTCACCCGGTCCCTGGTCTACTTCATGACGGACATCGAGACCGGCAGGGCCTGGCTGTCGGTGGTCATCATCGCCGCCGTCGTGACCACGGCGCTCTTCGGCGTCCGTTCCCGCGGCGGCCTGGCGGCAACCTTGGTGCTCGCCCTCATGGGCCTGGTGCCCGCTGCCCTGATTGGCCACTCCGCCAGCTCGGATGACCACGAGGGCGCCATCAACTCGCTCGGCCTGCACCTGGTGGGGGTGTCGGCGTGGGTGGGCGGCATTATCATGCTGGCTCTCCTTTCCGGCATACTCGGAGGCGTGGCCGCCGGGGCTTCAGTCAAGACCCGCGCCCGGCCTGACATCACGGAGCCGACTCTCCGCCGGTTCTCCGCCCTGGCCGGGTTCGCCTTCGCCCTGGTCTTCGCCTCCGGCGTCGTCAACGCAAGCATCCGCGTCACCAGCTGGACCGACCTCTTCGGCTCCGCCTACGGGCAGCTGATTCTGGCCAAGGCCGCGGCCACCGTCGTGCTCGGCGGAGTCGGCCTCATGCATCGCCGCTGGGTCATCCCGCAGCTGGGAAGCCAGGGCAGCGGACTGTCCGCCCGGCGGGTCCTCTGGCAGCTCGTCGTTGTGGAGCTGCTCATCATGGGTGCGACGTCGGGAATCGCCGTCGCGCTCGGCCGTTCCGCGCCGCCGCAGCCCAGCACCTTCGCCCCCGATGCTTCCCCGGCCTTCATCGTCTCGGGCTACGACCTTCCGCCGGAACTCACGCCCGAGCGCTGGCTGACCGAATGGCGGCTCGACTGGCTCTGGGTCGCCGTCGCCCTCTTTGGTCTCGTGACCTACGTCCTCGGCGTCTGGAAGGTATCGCGGCGCGGCGACTCCTGGCCATGGTTCCGCTCCATCAACTGGGTGATCGGCCTGGTGGTCCTGACATATGTCACGTCCGGCCCGCCGTCGGTCTACGGCCGGGTGATGTTCTCCGCGCACATGGTGGACCACATGGCCCTCACCATGGTGGCCCCCATTTTCCTGGTCCTGGGCGCCCCGGTGACCCTGGCGCTCCGGGCCCTGACGGCGCGGCGGGACAGCTCGCGCGGGCCGCGCGAGTGGCTGCTGATCTTCGTACAGTCGAAGTTCTCCCAGCTGGTGACGCACCCGCTCTTCGCCGCCGCCAACTTCGCGGGCTCGATCGTCCTGTTCTACTACTCGGACGCGTTCGGCTACGCCATGCGGGACCATGTGGGCCACGAGCTGATGAACCTGCACTTCGCCCTGACCGGCTACATCTTTGTGCTCACCATGATCGGCACGGACCCCTTGCCGCGCCGGGCGCCCTATCCCATGCGGCTGCTGCTCCTGCTGGCCACGATGGGCTTCCACGCCTTCTTCGGCGTCGCGATCATGGGCGGCACCGGCCTGCTCGCCGCCGACTACTTCGGCAACCTCGGCCGCACCTGGGGCAACTCGGCCCTGCTGGACCAGCAGATGGGCGGCGCCGTGGCCTGGGGCATCGGCGAGGTGCCCACTTTGCTGGTCGCGATCGGCGTCGCCGTCATGTGGTCCCGCTCCGACGCGCGCGAGTCCAGGCGCACCGACCGTGCGGCGGACAGGAATAACGACGCCGATCTCACCGCTTACAACGATATGTTTGCCAAGCTGGCCGAGCGCGATGCCCGGATGGCCGAACGCAACCCAAAGCTGGAAGGACGCTCATGACCGAAACCCTACGCACCCACGCCCGGGTCCGGGCCTCCGAACTCGTGGGCCGCAACTGGCTCAATACCGGCGGCAAGTCCCTCGACCTTGAATCGCTCCGCGGCAAAATCGTGCTGCTCGACTTCTGGACCTTCTGCTGCATCAACTGCCTGCATGTCCTGGACGAACTCCGGCCGCTCGAGCAGGAGTACTCCGACGTCCTCGTGACGGTCGGCGTGCACTCGCCCAAGTTCGAGCACGAGGCTGACCCGGTGGCCCTGGCCGCGGCTGTGGAACGCTACGAGATCCGCCACCCGGTCCTGGACGACCCCGAGCTGGACACCTGGAAGGCCTACACCGCCCGAGCCTGGCCCACCCTGGTGGTCATCGACCCCGAGGGCTACATCGTGGCGCACCTCTCCGGCGAAGGCCACGCCGACGGCCTCGCCGTGCTGATCCCCGAGCTGATCGCCGAGCACGAGGCAAAGGGCACCCTGCACCGCGGCGACGGCCCCTATGTGGCGCCGGAGCCGACGTCGGGCACCCTGCGGTTCCCGGGCAAGGCCCTTTTCCTCCCCGCCGGGCGCGGCGTAGGAAGCGCTGAGGAGGCCGGGTCCTGGCTCGTCACCGACACCGGCCATCACCGCCTCGTGGAACTCTCCACCGACCTCCAGACCGTGCTGGCCACCTATGGCTCGGGCGAAAAGGGATACGCCGACGGCAACGCCGCCACGGCTCTGTTCAACGAACCGCAGGGCCTGGTCCTGCTCCCGGAAGACGTCGCCGCCGAGGCCGGCTACGACGTCGTGATTGCCGACTCCGTCAACCACCGGCTCCGCGGGCTCTCCCTTACGGACGGCACCGTCCGCACCCTGGCCGGCAACGGCGTGCAGCGCCTGCTCGAGACGGGACCGGCCCGGGTCGACGAGGAAGGCGCCGCGTTCGGCTCAAGGCTGGAAGCGGATCCGCTGCAGGTTTCCCTCAGCTCGCCGTGGGACGTTGTCTGGTCCACCAAACTGAACGCCGTCGTGGTTGCGATGGCCGGTGTACACCAGATCTTCAGCTTCGAACCGCGGTCCGGAGCCGTGTCCATTATTGCCGGCAACGGCCTCGAGGGCCTGCTTGACGGCCCGGCCGAGGAAGCCTGGTTTGCCCAGTCCTCCGGTCTCGCCGAGGACGCGGACGGCAACATCTGGGTGGCGGACTCCGAGACGTCGGCCCTGCGCAAACTGGTCATCGGCGACGGCGGGACCATCACCGTTGAATCCGCCGTGGGCAAGGGCCTGTTCGACTTCGGCTTCCGCGACGGCAACGCGTCCGAGGCGCGGCTGCAGCACCCGCTCGGCGTCACCGTGCTGCCCGACGGGTCGGTGGCGATCGCGGACACCTACAACGGCGCCGTCCGCCGCTACGACCCGTCGACGGGCACGGTCTCCACGCTGGCGCGCGGCCTGTCCGAGCCCTCCGACGTGATTGTGGACCACACCCAGGTGGCCGGCGCCGAGCCGCTTCTGGTGGTGGTCGAGGCGAACAAGCACCAGCTGGTGTACGTGCCCATCCCGAAGGAAGCCCAGCAGGTGGACGAGGGTGCGGCGCAGACCCACCGGCCCAAGAGCCCGGTGGCCCCCGGCCAGCTGGAGCTGACCGTCCGCTTCACCGCGCCGACCGGGCAGAAGCTGGACGGCCGCTGGGGTGACCCGACCCAGCTGAAGATCTCCTCGACCCCGCCGGAGCTGCTCGTGTCCGGCGGCGGAACGTCGGTGGGACTGCTCCGCACGCTGGAACTCGCCTCCGACGTCCCCGAGGGCGTGCTCCACATCACCGCCCGTGCCGCGGCCTGCGACGGCCCGGAAGACGCCGACGGCGAGATCCCGGACCACGCCGCCTGCCACCTCTACCAGCAGGACTGGGGGATCCCGGTGCTGCTGCAGGCGGACGGCGACACCGAGCTGGTGCTGGACCTCCGCGGAATGGACTAGGCGCGCTGCCTGGCCGGTGCCCGAGGCTGCTGTTCGTGACCAAGGCTGCTGACCAAGACGTCACGGACAGCAGCCTTTTGGCTTTAAGTGGCCCATGGATCGGACTGTATGCTCTCCCGACGGCGGATCCTGGCTATGTGGCGCTGCTGCAGCGGAGACAGCTGCTCACCTGCCTCAGTGCGGCGCCCTTCTACCGGCTCTGGACGGTCGACTCCGCTGGTCCCCTCCACGTGTATCACAGACGCGGCGAGGCCTTCGACGGCCAGGCCGGGCACAGCGGCTTGCTCCTCGAGCCGCATCCGCACCGGCCGGTTGCTGCCCTCGGCGACGTGCTCATCCACGCGCTGCGGTGCCTTCCGTTCCATGAGTCGCTGGTTATGGTCGACTGCGCCGTTGGCAGGGGCGATATGACCCTGGATTTCTTGCGGCAGCGCCTCCCTGGCAAGCGTAACGGCCGCGCCCGCCAGGTCCTGGACTGGGTGGGTCCCGGAGCCGAATCCATGCTGGAAACCCTCGCGCGGACGTATTTCCGCCAAGCCGGAGTCAAGGTGGAAGCGCAGGTGCACCTTGACGGCGTCGGATACGTCGATCTGCTGCTGGAGGGCAGGCTGATCGTGGAGCTCGATGGTCGCCATCACGGTGAGTGGGCCCAGATCAAGAAGGATCAGCGCCGCAATAACTTGTCCGTTGTGCAGGGCTACGCCGTGCTCCGGTACTACTACGACGACGTCGTGCATCACCCCGGGCGGATGGTGGCGGAGGTCATGGCCGTCCTCGCAGGCTCGGACCTGCCCGGATAGGCGTCACTGAAGGCAGGTTTTCAGCCCGGGGAGGAAACGGATTTAGCGGATTCACCGGCTGGGCCGATGCTGCATCAGCCAAAAGACTGCCCTGCGTGACGCCCGGCGGGCCAGCGCGGCTCAGGAGCTCAGTAGCTCAGGAGCGGGGTCAGCTTCACGGTGTCGGCCTCGAGGTCCAGGCGGGTGGTGAAACTGAAGTCTTGGACCACATTGATCTCGCTGACGGCCCCGGTGAACAGGTCCACCGTGCGGGCCTTGATCCGTGCCTTGCCGTCCAGCGGCGCCACCACCCAGCGCCCGCCAAAGGGCTCAATGCTGACTGCGGGGTACTCCGTGATGCTCCAGTCGATGGTGCCCGGGACGACGCGGTTGTTGGTGGCGTGGTAGAACGGGCAGTCCGGCTGCAGCTGCTGCTGCTTGTCCGCCTCGTCAGCGCAGCTGTCCAGGAACTCCTTGACCTTTCCGCTTACGGCGTCCTTCAAGGCGCCCGTGGCTTCCGTCAGCAGGTTCAGCGGAGCGGCGGGCACATCCCGGCCGGACAGGGTGGCGCGGGTGGGCGGAGCCGAGAAATACTCACCGCTGAGCGTGGCTTCGTACTCACCGGGATAGAAGACAGCGAAAGAGTTACGGCCGTTGGGCATGTTCACTGGCACACCGTTGAGCGTGGCTTCATTAGAGTTGACCACCGTGACGTCCAAAACGGGGAGGGCCGCTGGTATGAAGGACCATTTGTGGAAGAACAGCCACTCCGTTCCGGACTCTTCGAGCAGGAATTCGGTGCGCAGCCGGTTCCCATCAATGGTGTAGTCAAGGGGGACCATGACCTGGTTCCCGGCGCGCTCCTCCGCCTCGCCGAACTTCACGTCGCGGATCCGTGCGGCGGCCGTCTGCAGCGCTGTCCCGTCCAGCATTGCGGCGCTGCTCTGCGGAACCGAGGCACGCAGGAGGCCGATGGCTTTTCCGCCTTCACCCTTCTGCAAGGCGTCAAGGTATTCGCGGACGGGCTGTTGCGGGCCGGCGATGGACTTGTTGACCACGTTGATCGCTACGACGGATCCGGCCACGGCGAGCATCAGGCCCAGCAGCCACCCGGCTGCGATCCTGACCAACGCCTGACTCATTTGCACGTACCTTACGTTACCTGCACCCCACGGGAATGCTCTTGTCACATGCGCCCCGTGTGACGTGCACCATCGCCGGGACACTGGCCAGCAGCCGCTGGGGAGGGCGTCGGCGCAGCATGCGGGAAAGTGCGGGTCAGCGGCGCCGGCGCTTGGGGGCCGTGCCGAAGACGCCGCGGAGAAGTTCGCGGCCCAGCTGGGTTCCCAGCGAGCGTGCCATGCTCTTGAAACCGCCGCCCAGGGCCCCGCCGAGTGCACCGGCCAGATCCCCTGCCATACCGCCTCCGGCCCCCTGCGGTGCCCGCTGCGGCGCCTCCTGAGACGTCTCCCGTTTTGCCGGGCGCTCGGGTGCCTCTGCCCGCTCGGGCGCCGGTGCTGGCCGGCTGCTCGGGCGGCCCATGATGTCTTCCTCGATCCGCCGGGCCTCGGCGTCGACGTCGCCCGAAGTGCCGCCGCCGGCACGGGCAGGAGCCGCATCGCCCGTGCCTGCACCTGCCTTACCGGTGATCTTCTCGTAGGCGGAGACCTTGTCCACCGCCGTGCCGTACTTGGGGAGCAGTGCCGAGCCGGCCACGGTGCTGGAAATCAGGGCGTCGCTGCTCGGGCCCATGACGGACTCCGGCGCGCGCAGGCGGGTGAGCGCGACGGGGGTCGGCGCGCCCTTCTCATTCATGACGGTGATGACGGCCTCGCCGATGCCCGCCGAGGTGAGCGTCTCTTCGAGGTCGTAGTCGCTCATCGGGAAGGTGGAGACGGTCGCCTTGAGCGCCTTGGCGTCCTCGGGGGTGTAGGCCCGGAGGGCGTGCTGCACGCGGTTGGCCAGCTGCCCCAGGACTTCGGCCGGGACGTCCTTCGGAGTCTGCGTGACGAAGAAGATGCCGACGCCCTTGGACCGGATCAGCCGCACCGTGGTGGTGATGGCGTCCAGGAACGCCTTCGAGGCGCCGTTGAACAGCAGGTGGGCCTCGTCCAGGAAGAACACGAGCTTGGGTTTGTCCAGGTCGCCGGCCTCGGGCAGTTCCTCGAACAGGTCGGCGAGCAGCCACATCAGGAAGGTGGAGAAGAGCATCGGCTTGGTCTGCAGCGTGGGAAGTTCCAGGCAGCTGACGACGCCGCGGCCGTCTGGGGCGGTGCGCATCAGCTCGGCGGTGTCGAACTCGGGTTCGCCGAAGAACTTCTCCATGCCCTGCGCCTCAAGCGTGATCAGTTCACGGAGAATGACGCCGGCGGTGGCCTTGGAGAGTCCACCGAGTTCTTCGAGCTCGTCCTTGCCCTCGTCCGAGGTGAGGAACTGGATGACGGCTCGCAGGTCCTTCAGATCGATCAGCTCGAGGTTTTTCGTGTCCGCGAAGTGGAAGACCAGCTGGAGACTCGATTCCTGCGTGTCGTTGAGCTCCATGACGCGGGAGAGCAGGATGGGGCCGAAAGACGTGACGGTGGCGCGGACCGGGATGCCGTTGCCGTCGCCGCCGAGGGCCAGGAATTCCACCGGGAAGGTCTTGCCGGACCAGGCCTGGCCGATGCTCTCCGTGCGCGCAAGCAGCTTCTCGGTGCCGGTGGCGGCGGTGGCCAGCCCGGAGAGATCGCCCTTGATGTCCGCAAGGAACACCGGCACTCCGGCGGCCGAGAGCTGCTCCGCCATCATGTGCAGGGTGACGGTCTTGCCGGTGCCGGTCGCGCCGGCCACGAGGCCGTGCCGGTTCATCATCGCCAGCGGGAGCCGCACGGGTGCCTCCCTGTGCAGTTCGCCGTCGATGATCGCGGCGCCCAGCTCGATCGTAGGGCCCTCGAGGGTGTACCCCTTTTGGATGGTGGCGATCTTATCTGCGGTGGATTTGGTGGCCATGCCGATAGCTTAGCCGGGTCCGGCCGTCCCGGACCCGGCTTTGGCTGGTGCTATTTGGGATTTAGCGTGCGGCCGCAAACCCTAAGCCTGCTGAGTATTCCATCCGGCGTGCTCCGCGTGGCAAGTTCCCGGCGGCAGGGCGGATCCCTGCAGTACCCTAGGGCATGCCCACCTCGCTGTTCAAGAAGCTTGCGTCCCTTGCTGTCACCCTTGGCCTTGTCCTCCTCGGGGCCGGACCGGCCACCGCGGCCCCGCCCCGGGACTCTGAACCCGTGGGCATCGACGTGTCCTGGCCGCAGTGCGGGAAGACCCTCCCCACACAGCCCGCCTTCGCCGTCGTCGGGGTGAACAACGGGCTCGCCAACACCACGAACCCGTGCCTGGCGGCGCAACTGGCGTGGGCCGGAACGGCAAAGACACCCGCAGCGACGTCGCAGCCGCGGGTGTCGCTCTATGTCAACACCGCCAATCCCGGGTTGAAGGGCTCGTGGTGGCCCACCTCCAACACCTACAAGGGCATCCGCGTGGCCAACCCTTACGGGAACTGCGCTCTGCGGGTCTTCAAGGCCTGTTCCTACATGTACGGCTATGCGAAGGCGTACGACGACGCCGCCATCCGCGGGGTCAGCAATCCGGCGTCGTATCTGTGGTGGCTCGATGTGGAAACGGAAAACAGCTGGCAGAGCGACAAGTCAGCCAACGCCGCCGTGCTCGAGGGGATGACCGTCTACTTCAAGAGCATTGGCGCCCGCGTGGGCATCTATTCAACCAGCATGCAGTGGGGGCAGATCGCCGGTTCCGTTCCCTCCACCAGCCCGCTGGCGGGGCTGCCCAGCTGGCTCGCCGGTGCCTCCTCATTGACCCGTGCCAAGGCATTCTGCTCCAATCCCGGGCTCACCCCCCGCAGCCGCGTGGCAATGGCGCAATACATCTCCGGCGGACTCGACTACAACTTCTCGTGCCGCTGATCCGCTGACGCCGGACCGGTGTGGACCGGCAGCAATCGTGCCGGTGCAGAAATAACCCGGGGCCCGCCGTCGTTGTCCCAAGTGTGCGTGTGCCGGAAACCGGGTGCGCCTGACGACACTCCGCTACGAAAGGCCGGCCTTTTCCGTGACTGTTCCGCTTTCCATTCTTGATCTGGCAACCATCGGCAAGGGCCAGACGGCGGCAGAGAGTTTCGCGGGAAGCGTGGCCATGGCGCAGCTCGCCGAGAAGCTGGGCTACCGGCGGGTGTGGTACGCCGAGCACCACAACATGTCCTCCATCGCCTCCTCGGCCACCAGCGTGCTGATTGCCCACATCGCCGCCCACACCGAGAGCATCCGGCTCGGCGCCGGCGGCGTGATGCTGCCCAACCACTCGCCGCTGACCATCGCCGAGCAGTTCGGCACCCTGGAGACCCTGCACGCGGGCCGGATCGACCTGGGCCTGGGGCGGGCGCCGGGCAGTGACCAGAACACTCTGCGTGCACTGCGCCGCGATCCGATGTCCTCGGACAGCTTCCCGCAGGACGTGCTGGAACTCCAGGGCTACTTGAACGGCCCCACCCGCATCCCTGGCGTGGAGGCCACCCCGGGCAAGGGCACCAACGTGCCGCTGTACATCCTCGGCTCTTCGCTGTTCGGGGCCAAGCTGGCCGCCCAGCTGGGCCTGCCGTACGCCTTCGCCTCGCACTTCGCCCCCAACGCGCTGCAGGACGCGGTCGCCATATACCGCCGCGAGTTCAGCCCCTCCGCCCAGCTCGACGCCCCGTACGTGATTGCCGGAGTGAACGTCATTGCGGCGGACTCCACTAAGGAAGCGCAGGCGATGTTCCGGGAGACCTTGCGCGCCCGCGTCTCGCTGTTCTTCGGCAACGGCCGGGTGTTCACCGACGACGAGGCGGACATGATCCTCGACTCGCCGCAGGGCCAGCACGTGGTCCAGATGATGAAGTACTCGGCTGTCGGCACCCAGGACGCCGTGGTGGAGTACCTGGATGAATTCACCGCGCACGCCGACGCCGACGAGCTGATGGTTGCGCACCAGACTACTGGAACCGAAACGCGGCTGCGCTCCGTTGAGCTGCTGGCCGAGGTCGCTGGACTCGTCAGGGCCTGACCGCCTCACGGGCGAAGGCCGCGGCACCGGCGAAGGCAGCGGCCTGCGGCGGCGTGCGGGCCGTGCGGGCCGTGCGGGCCGTGCGGGACGGAAAAGTCGTTGACTTCATGAGTGCGCGACCCTACGGTTAAGCGCACTAGGGCGTCGGCTGGGTCTGGTGCTGCTTTAAAAAGCAGTGGCTAATACATGCGGTCGTCAGACCCCGCAGTCGTTAGAACCCGCGTTCCCGGATGGATTTAGAAAAGCCAGGGGCAAACTTGAAGATCAAGGCCACCGCTGCAGCCACTGTGATAACCCTTTTAGTCATGGCCGGACTCATCCAAGGCGCCTCGTCGCAGGCATCGCTCGCCGGTCCGTCGCCTGCATCGATCGACGGTCCGTCGCAGGCACCGCTCGCCGGAATGACGTATTACCTCAGCGATGCCGGCGACGACAGCAATGTCGGGACGTCGGTTGACGCCCCGTGGAAATCGATTTCGAAGATCAACGAAACCGTTTTGGCACCGGGGGACTCCGTCAGCTTCCGCCGGGGCGACACCTGGAACGGCGGTGTTGTTGTCAACCAAAGCGGAACGGCTCGGGCGTCAATCACCCTGAACAGCTATGGAAGCGGAAGTCCTCCGACGATCGTGGTGGGGCAGTCAGGAAACTGCGTCAGGGTGAATGGCAACTTCGTCACGGTGGACGGATTGCGCGCAGAGGGATGTGGCTACGCGGGATTCGGCATTTACGGTGACAATGGCGTCGTGAAAAATGTCGTTGCCGTAAACAATTCGGCAGGCATCCAGGTGGGCAACGGCTCCGATTTCGGCCACTATCTGAATAACACCCTGACCGACAACAACATCATGAACGTGAACACGCCGGGGGCAGGCTGCGGAACCCCTGCCGCCGTCGACTGCAACGACGATTCGGGAGCATTCGGGGTGCTCATCAACGGCAACGACAACGAATTTTCCGGCAACACCATCACCGGCTCCACCGCTGCCTCCTACGATTTCAGCCAAGACGGCGGCGCCTTTGAGATCTTTAACGGCAGCCGCAACAGAATCCACCACAACGTCTCCGTGGACAACAATAACTTTTCCGAGATCGGCCGCTCCAATGGAGCCGCTGACGATAACGTCTACAGCTACAACCTCATCCGGGCGAGCTGCGGCGCCGAGTGTTCCAAGACCACCGGCCTGATCATCCGCGGCCCAACTTCTTCCTTTGGCCCGACCAACGGCACCGTCTTTGAACACAACACCGTCTGGCTGGACGGGCCGGAATCCAAGGCCGTGGTTTGTCATGCATCGTGCCCCTCCTCGACGGTCATCAGGGCGAACATCCTGGTGGGAGTGAGTAACTCCCTGTGGATGGACGGCTCCGGCTGGACCGAGCAGCAGAACGTACTCAACGGCCCCACCAATATTTCCCCGAGCGCCAGCTCCAGCACCGATCCGGCGCGGTTTGTGGACGCGCCTGCTGACCTGCACCTGTCCAGCACGAGCCCCGCAATAGACCGGGGCGGCACCGGTCCGGTCGGCCTGGACCTGTCCGGAAAATCCATACCGCAAAACGGGGACTGCATAGGTATCGGCGCTGCCGATTCGGGTGCCTACGAGTACGACTCCCCGAACTGTTAGCACCGGGGATACGGCGGCTGCAGACGTTACATAGCTGCAACAGCGGGGACACCCGGGGGAAATAGTGCCGGGAGGATACTGGAGATACGTCCTTTACGGACGATTTTCTTGCAGGCATTGGGGACTATCCGAAGGACTCAGCCCATGCCCACCCCGCTCAACCAGTCCCTCGCTGACTCTGCCCTCCTGACCAAATCACTGCCGCTGGGTCTGCTGCGCGCCTTTGTGCAGACCAATGCCGCCGACGACGGCCTGACACCGCAGCTGCTCGCGGAGCTCAAGATCCTGGCCCGCACGCCGGGGTTGCTCGTGGCCTGCAACTATGGCGGAACGCTGTGCGCCGCGGAAGGCGTTTCCACCGAAACCCTCCCGCTGGCCAGCGCCGCGATCGCGCTCCGTGCGCTCGCCGCCCTCCCGAACACGCACGCGGCCGTCATCTCGGGGAGGTCTCTGCGCGATCTGGCCGCCGTCTCGCGGCTCCCCGCCGAGGTGCATCTTGTCGGCTCCCATGGCGCCGAGTTTGACATGGGTTATGCCCACGGACTGTCGCTGGCCACCGAATCCGTGCTCCAGCAAACCAGCCAGGCTCTCGCCGAAACCATTGGCGCCTACCGCGGCATCACCCTCGAACGGAAGCCGGTGGCAGTGGCCGTCCACACGAACAGCGCCACGCCGGAGGTGGCGGCCAAGGCTGCCGCAAGGGCGGAGCCGATTGCCCGGGCGCACGGGCTGTCCTTCATCGTGGACGGCTCGGTGCTGGACCTGTCCGTGGTGGAACCGTCCAAAGCCTCTGCCCTGGAGCACCTCCGGTCCATGCTGGGTGTGAGCGCGGCCCTGTTCGCCGGGGACGCTGCCAGTGATGAGCTCGCGATGGCCACCCTGCGCGGGCCGGACATGGGCCTGCGGGTGGGGGAGGGCCCGACGCTGGCCTCGCACCGGCTGCGGGACCCTGAGTCCTTCGCCCGGGTACTGGCCATCCTCTTTGAACTGCGGCGTGCCTGGCTTTTCGGGGAGGACGCCGTCGGCCTGGAGCGGCTTTCTTTGATCGGCAACGGCTCGTCCACGGCTCTCATTACCCCGGACGCCAAGATCTGTTGGATGAGCCACCCGCTGCCGGACTCGGGGTCGCTGTTTGCCCATCTGCTCGGCGGGGACGCGGCTGGGCACTTCTCCGTGGAACCGGTGAAGGCCTCGCAGGTCCTGGGCCAGCGGTACGTGGACAGCACCATGATCGTCGAAACGCGCTGGGCCGACGTCACAGTCACCGACTACCTGGAACCCGCGCCGGAAGGGATCACCAGCCTGGTCCGGGTGCTCTCCGGCACCGGAACGGCGAGGATCATCTTCGCACCCCGGCCGGACTACGCCAACGCGCCCTTCAGCATGGAAGCTCGCGGTGCGGAGGTGCACGTCGTGGGCACCGCGGACCCGATCATCCTGCTGGCAGCGGGCGTCGGCTTTGCCATCACCTCGGATGGCCGCCATGCCACCGCCACGGCCGACGTCGAACTCCGCCACGGCCCCGTGGTGCTCAACCTGCGCTGCGGCGACACGGAACCGCAGCCCGCGGAGCCGCCGGACGAAAACTCGCGCCGCACCGCCGTCGCACATCACTCGCGGCGTTGGGTGCAGGGGCTGGAGCTGCCGTCCGTGAAGCCGTCCCTGGTCCGGCGCTCGGCGCTGGTGCTGCACGCGCTGGTCCACGAGCCGACCGGCGCGGTACTGGCCGCGCCCACCACCTCGCTGCCGGAAGGGATCGGCGGCACACGGAACTGGGACTACCGGTATTGCTGGCTGCGGGACGGTTCCATGAGCGTCAACGCCCTCGTGGACCTCGGCTCGACGGCGGAAGCAGAGGGCTTTCTGGACTGGCTGGGGCGGATTCTGGCCAACGCACCGGGGCCGGAATGGCTGCATCCGCTGTACTCTGTGACCGGGGCGCCGCTGTCCACTGAGGCCATAATCGAGAGCCTGCCCGGGTACGCGGGGTCCCGCCCGGTGCGGATCGGCAACGCCGCGGACCATCAGGTGCAGCTGGACGTGTTCGGGCCGATCGCGGAGCTGATCGATGCACTGGGCAAGCGGAACGGTGCCTTGTCGGATGCGCACTGGGAGCTCATGGTCCAGATGGCCGCAGCCGTCCTGGCCCGCTGGCGCGAGGCGGACCACGGCATCTGGGAGGCCCGCCGGGCGCCCCGGCACCACGTCTACACCAAGGTGATGTGCTGGGTGACGCTGGACCGGGCGCTGCGGGCGGCAGCCCGCCACGGCCGGACGCCGCTGCCGGACTGGGAGCCGACGGCCGCCGCCATCCGCGAGGAGGTCCTGCGTGAGGGCTGGGACGAGACCGCGGCCTCGTACACGGTCGCCTACGACAGCCCGGACCTGGATGCGGCCGTACTGCACATCGGCCTCTCCGGGCTGCTCGATGTGAGCGACCAGCGATTCCTGGACACGGTCACCGCTGTGGAGCGGGAACTGCGGGTGGGCCCCACGGTGTTCCGGTACCGGTACGACGACGGTCTGCCGGGGCTGGAGGGCGGGTTCCACATCTGCACCACCTGGCTGATCGAAGCCTATGTTGCTGTGGGGCGGATCGACGAGGCCTGGGACCTCTTCGACCAGCTCGTGAACCTGTTCGGGCCGACCGGGCTGCTGCCGGAGGAATACGATCCGGGAACCGAAACGCACCTCGGCAACCATCCCCAGGCATACTCACACCTGGGCTTCATCCGCTGCGCCCGTTTGCTGGACGGGCTGCCGAAGAACTAGGCGTCGACAAAGCTGCGGAAGCGGCACGCTACTCGCAGGCGACGCCGTCGCCGTCGCGGTCCAGCTTGCTGCTGTAGCCCGGCTGGCCCGTCCGGATGGGGGCGGCTCCGGCCGCACGGACCGCGGAGCAGTTTGCGTAATAGACGACGGCCGGAGCCGCCAGAACTACCGCTGCCGGGACGGCGGGTGCCTGTTCCACCGGGGCAGCGGCCGGGACGGGCGCCGGAACTACCGCTGCCGGGGCAGCGGCCGCTGCCGGGGGCGCTTCCGCGGCCGGCGGCGAGGCCCCTTGGTTCGTAGGCGCCAGGGCGCCCGGGCAGTCGCCCAGCACGCGTGCCATCGCATCGTGCTCGGCCTGGGTCACCCACAAGGCATAGCTGGACTTGACCGAGATCTGGCGGGCCACGTAGGCGCAACGGAAGGATTTGTTCGGCGGCAGCCAGGTGGCTGCGTCGCCGTCGCTCTTCCGGAGGTTGGTGGGGCCGTCCACCGCCAGCAGGTTCAGGGGATCGTTGGCGAAGGACAGGCGCTGGGCCGCGCCGAGCTGCTGTGCACCCTTCTGCCAGGCGTCGCTGAGGGCGACGACGTGGTCGATCTGCACCGCAGTGCTGGTGCTGTTGCCGCGGAGGAAGTTGATGAGGGCCGAGGTATAGGGGTCATTCAGGACGCCGGACAAAACAACGCAGTCCCGCGTGCCGGGCTTGAGGGCCAGGGCGGAGAGGTCCCGGCGGAGCATGTCGTTGCGGGTGTCGCAGCCGTTGCGGTCGACGTCGGCCCAGGCCTGGCCGAACTGATCGCGCGAGTATCCGGTCTTCGGCGCCCGGCCCTTGATGGGCAGCGTCGCGAGCACGTCGAGGGCCGTGCTGGCGTAGGCCGGCTGCGGATGCGGGGCGTTCGTGCCGGCGAGGGCCACACCGGGGGTGGTCTCCGGGTCCAGCGGGGCGCCATCGGATGCCGTCGTCGGCGGCGCCACGGCAGTCGGGGACGTGCCGGCGGCGGAACTCCCGACGGCGGCCGCAGGCTCGGCCCCGGGGCTGGCGCAGGAGGTCGAGGAAACGAGCAGCAGCCCGGCCAGGCCGCAGGCGATCCAGTCGATGGCCCCCGGTCCGCGGCGTGGGCTGTGCGATGGGACACGGTGCGATCGGACGCGGCGTGAATGGACGCTGTTCAATTGTCTCCCCAGTATGAGCGTGTTTGCGGGCCGAACCCCGGCCGGTCACAGCCTACCGGCGGGTGTCAGGCGAGGAGCAGGGCCACGCCGATCATGGCCGGCACCGCCACTACGGTGGTGATCAGCACGGTGTCCTTGGCTACGGTGAGGCCGGTCTGGTAGCGGCTCGCGGCGACGAACACGTTCTGCGCCGTGGGCAGGGCCGAGGTGACCACGACGGCGAAGAGCGCCTGGCCCTCCATGCCGAGGGCACATCGGGCCAACAGGTAGGCCAGCAGCGGGTGGACGATCAGTTTGAAGCCGCTGGCCAGCAGGGTATCCAGACGCCTCCCGGCTGAGGCCTGCAGCGGCCGGGAGCCGTTGAGGCTCATGCCAAAGGCCAGCAGCATCGCCGGAATCGCGGCGCCGCCGATCAGGTGGATGGGTTGCATCACGATCGCAGGGACCTGCCAGCCGGTCCCTGCGACGACGAGGCCCAGGCCGGAGCCGACGATCATGGGATTCCGGACGATCATCAGCACGAAACCCAGCGGCGTGGTCCGGTGGGCGCTGGTGGTGGCGTCGAGGGCCATCAGGAACAACGGCGTGAAGAAGGCCAGCTGGAAGATCAGCAGCGGCGCCACATAACTGGCATCCCCGAGGACGAACACGGCGATGGGAATGCCCAGATTGGCGGAATTGGCCAGCGAAGCGCTCATGGAGGACATGAGGGATTCCGGCAGGGAGCGTTTAAGCAGGAACCGGACGATGCCGAAGAAGAGTGCCGCCGTCGCAGTGGCTCCTGCTGCCGTCACCAGCAGTGGTGCGGCAAAGACTTCGTGAAGTCTTGCCTTGCTGAGCGTTTCGAACAGGAGGGCGGGGCTGGCGACGAAAAAGGTCAGCGCGCTCAGCACGGAGCGGGCGTTCTCGCCCAGGATCCCGCGACGGCCCACGAACGTGCCCACCAGGATGATGGACCAGACCACGAAGAAGCCGGCAAGCACCCCTAGCACGCGGCGGTCCCCAGCGTCGAAGACGGGGAATAGGTGGGAGTCACCCTCCCAGAGTAATCAGCTTTATTGAAGCCCAGGGCCAGTCACGGCCGGCATCGGCCAGCCGGCCGAGACTCCGTCAGTTCAGCGACGCGTTGTTCAGCGCGTGCGGCGGCCGCATCAGCCCGGGCGCATGGCCCTCCGCCGGATCATTGCCGATCTGGACGATTTTGTTGTCCTTGTCCACATGGACCACCTTGGGGCTGAAGGCCTTGGCCTCTTCCGTGGTCATCTGGGCATAGGTGATGAGGATGACGATGTCGTTCTCATGCATGAGGTGGGCGGCGGCGCCGTTGATCCCTATCACCCCTGTTCCGCGCTCGCCGGCGATCGTGTAGGTCTCCAGCCGGGCGCCGTTGGTGACGTCGACAATCGCCACGAGCTCACCCGGGAGGATGTCGGCGGCCTCCAGCAGATCCAGGTCCACGGTGACGGAACCGACATAGTGGAGGTCCGCGTGCGTGACCGTGGCGCGGTGGATCTTGGACTTGAATATTGTTCGATTCATAACGTCACCAGTCTAACGCCGGGCCAGCAGTAGCGCTGTGAGCCAGCGAACACCGCCGCCCAGGTTGCGGGCCGACGCCGGATGGCCGGCCGAGCGCTCAGTCCGACGCCGGCCCGGTTGCCGGGGAAATGGACGCGGCGGTCTCGGCAAGGATCTCGCGGGCGGCCAGAATGGCGGGCCGCTTGGCGCTCGAGCGCCGCGCGGACGTGAAGACTGTGCGGTGCGGATCGCCAGGGAGATTGATCAGCTTGGCAGCCGTGCCCCTTCCGGTCCAGACGAGGTCCGGCATCAGGGCCACCGCGTTGCCCGATTCGATCAGCCGGATCTGCGCCTGCAGGTCCGCTGTCTCGAAACGGACGTCGGGTTCGAATCCCGCGCTGCGGCAGGCCTGTTCGGCCCAGTGACGCGACGCCGCGCCACGCGGCTCCATCACCCAGGCCAGCTCGGCGGTATCGGCCAGGGAGGTGATCGGGGGCCTGTCGGTCGACGGCGGCGGAACGGCGAGCCGGATCGCGTCGGTTGTCAGCCGGATGCGGTCCAGCTCGGCGTAGCGGGGCGCAGCATGGCCGGGATACTGCTCGGCGATGACGAGGTCGAAGTCCCGGGCCCACGTCTCATGGAGGGCCGTTTCCGGTTCGCGCTGCGTCATTTCGATCCGGACCTCGGGGTAACTCGAGGACATCCGGGTCAGTGCATCGGGCATCAGCGCCAACGCCGCCGACTGGAAGACGGCAATCCGCACGGTCCCGGTCACCGTGGTGAGCGACGCCGCCAGATCCGCCTCCGCCTGCTCCAAGGTCTCCAGCAACTGGGCCGTGTGCGCCACCAGGACTTCGGCCTGAGGCGTCAGCTGGACGCGGCGCCCGGTCTTCCTTAGAAGCTCAACCCCGGCCTCCTTTTCCAGCAGCGCCAGCTGCTGCGAGACCGACGACGGGCTGTATTGGAGCGCCTCGGCGACCTCCGCCAGGGTGCCCCGGATTTTCAGTTCACGCAGCAGGCGCAAACGCCGGACGTCGAGCATCGCGATCCTTTGTGAATTCTAATGGTTATTGATTAGGAGAAGTCACTTTATCTAATGCAACCGTGCTTGCATACTGTTGTCACTGAGTAACCCCCATCACAGGGCGGATTGATGGGCACCACACCTGACCAGGAGTCCTTGATGAGCACAAAAGATCTGACCCAGTCGATCATGAGGCGCAAGCCCATCGACGACATCGAAGAAGAGAACAAACACAGCGGATTGTTCAAGAGCCTCGGGCTCTGGCAGCTGACAGCCATCGGCGTCGGCGGCATCATCGGCGTCGGCATCTTCTCCCTGGCGGGTCTCGTGGCCCACGGCAGCGCGTCGGAACCCGGCGTCGGCCCGGCGGTGCTGTTCTCGTTCCTGATCGCGGGCCTCGCCTCGGCGGCTGCCGCGCTGTCCTACGCGGAATTTGCGGGCATGATCCCGCGGGCAGGCTCCGCCTACACCTATGGCTACGTGGCGCTGGGCGAGGTGATCGGCTGGTTCATTGGCTGGGACCTGCTGCTCGAGTACATCGCCATTGTGGCCGTGGTGGCGATCGGCATTTCCGGTTACTTCGCCGCGGTCCTCTCCGGCATCGGCCTCCACATGCCCGTCTGGATGACGTCGACGGCGGATGAGGGCACGGGTGGCGTCGTGAACGTTCCGGCGATCGTGGTCTGCCTCATCGTGACCTGGATCCTGTCCCGCGGCACCAAGACCTTCGGACGGTTCGAGCTCGTGGCCGTGGCCATCAAGGTCGTCCTGATCCTGTTCATCATCGGGCTCGGTCTCTTCTATATCAATACGAATAACTACAACCCGTTCATGCCCAGCGGCTTCGGCCCGGTCCTTGCAGGCTCCGCCACCGTGTTCTTCGCCGTGTTCGGCTACGACGCCATGAGCACCGCCGCGGAGGAAGCGACCGACGGTAAGAAGCACATGCCGAAGGCCATCATCCTCTCCCTGATCGTCGCCATGCTCCTGTATGTCGCCGCCACCCTGGTGCTCACCGGGATGCAGAACTACCAGGACATCGACCCCAAGGCCGGGTTCGCCTCCGCGTTCAACGGCGTGGGCCTGCCCGTCATCGCGACCATCATCTCCGTCTTTGCCGTGCTGTCCATCCTGACCGTGATGCTCACCTTCCTGCTCGGTGTCACCCGTGTCTGGTTCTCGATGAGCCGCGACGGGCTGCTCCCCGGCTGGTTCGCCAAGACGGACCGCCACGGCACCCCGCAGCGCGTCACCTGGATCGCCGGGATCGCCTCGGCCCTGCTGGCCGGCGTCTTCCCGATCAAGGCCGTCGCGGACCTGACCAACATCGGCATCCTGGCCGCATTCGTCGTCGTTTGCCTCTCGGTGATCATTTTCCGGTACAAGAGGCCGGACGCCCCGCGCACCTTCCGGCTGCCGCTCATGCCGCTGGTACCCGCCTTCGGCATGCTTGCCTCCGGGTTCCTGATGCTCCAGCTGCACTGGGAGACCTGGCTGCGCTTCGTAGTCTGGCTCGTCATCGGCCTGATCATCTACTTCGGCTACGGCCGCAAGCACTCGCTGATGAACCCGGACAGCCCGCGGCACGAAGAGGCCGTGGAGATGCACCGCCCGATCGGCTAGCGGCCCAACGCTCTCTCACTACCTGCGGCAAATCACAGGACGCTCTCTCAGATTTGGCACGAATTAGACGAACCCTCTCTCGCCCCGCGGGAGAGGGTTCGTCTAATGTGTGCGGGAAGTGAGGGAACGTCGCCCGGGAGGCGGCGGGAAGTGAGGGAGGATCGCCCGAAAAGTTGCGGGATGTGAGAGAGCGTCGGGGGAATTTCTGAACGTTCGGACGGAATTTGAATCATTGGGTTTTCTAACCTGTATTGCTCAGAAAACGTCGCTTTATCTTAAGTTAGCGGAGGATCATACTGATGGAAAGGACGTCCTCGCCAACGGAAAGAACGAGTGCCAGCCATGACCAACATTTCAACGGAGCCCGGCGTAACCAACGAGAACGCGGACGGGCATCCCCCCGCCCCGGAAGACTCCCCGGTCCTTGAGGCCGCAGCCCTCGCCGAGGACACCACCGCGCTGGTGCGCCACTGGCTCGCCGAAGCCGCCAAGGTGCCCGTTGACGCCTCGGCCAAGCAGCTCGCCGGCGTCCTGAAGGACCCGAACGGCCTCGACTTCACGGTCGGGTTCGTCGACGGCGTCGTCCGCCCCGAAGACCTGCGGGTCGCCGCCCGCAACCTCGCCGCCCTGGCTCCGAAGGTCCCGGCGTTCCTGCCCTGGTACATGCGCAGCGCCGTCCGGTTCGGCGGCACCATGGCCCGGGTCCTGCCGCAGGTGGTCATCCCGATCGCCCGCCGCGTGCTCCGCGAGATGGTCGGCCACCTGATTATCGACGCCACCGACGCCAAGCTGGGTCCGGCCATTGCGAAGATCCGCAAGGACGGCATCAAGCTGAACGTCAACCTCCTCGGCGAGGCGGTGCTCGGCGAACACGAAGCCTCCCGCCGCCTGGAGGGCACCCACACCCTGCTGTCCCGCCCCGACGTCGACTACGTCTCCATCAAGGTCTCCGCCACCGTCGCCCCGCACTCCGCGTGGGCCTTCGATGAGGCCGTGGAGCACGTCGTGGAGAAGCTCACCCCGCTCTTCACCCGCGCCGCGTCCTACGCCGCCACCGGGCAGGGGACGAAGTTCATCAACCTGGACATGGAGGAATACAAGGACCTGGACATAACCATCGCGGTCTTCACCCGGATCCTGGACAAGCCCGAGTTCAAGAACCTCGAGGCCGGCATCGTGCTCCAGGCCTACCTCCCGGATGCCCTCGCCGCCATGATCCGCCTGCAGGACTGGGCCGCCGTCCGCCGCGCCGACGGCGGCGCCGCGATCAAGGTCCGCGTGGTCAAGGGCGCCAACCTGCCGATGGAGCAGGTCGAAGCCTCCCTGCACGGCTGGCCGCTCGCCACCTGGGGCACCAAGCAGGACTCGGACACCAACTACAAGCGCGTCATCAACTACGCGCTGCAGCCGGACCGGATCCGCAACATCAGGATCGGCGTGGCGGGCCACAACCTCTTCGACATCGCCTTCGCCTGGCTCCTGGCCAAGCAGCGCGGCGTGGAATCTGGCATCGAATTCGAGATGCTGCTCGGGATGGCCCAGGGCCAGGCCGAAGCCGTCAGACAAGACGTCGGCTCCCTCCTGCTCTACACCCCCGTGGTCCACCCTGCCGAGTTCGACGTCGCGATCGCCTACCTGATCCGCCGGCTCGAAGAGGGCGCCAGCCAGGACAACTTCATGTCCGCCGTCTTCGAACTCAGTGAGAACGAATCCCTCTTCGAGCGTGAGAAGCAGCGCTTCCTCGCCTCGCTGGCGAAGCTCGACGACGAGGTCCCGCCGCCCAACCGCCGGCAGAACCGCGCCCTCCCGGCCGCGCCGATGCCGCACGCCGATCAGCCACAACGCAGCTTCGAGAACACCCCGGACACCGACCCCTCGCTGCCGGCGAACCGCGACTGGGGCCGCGCCATCCTGGGCCGCGTCACCACTTCCACGCTCGGCAACGCCGCCGTGGAAGCCGCCACCATCAATGACGCCGCCACCCTGAACACCGTGATCGCAAGCGCGGTGGAGAGCGGCAAGGCCTGGGGCGCGCTCTCCGGCGCCGAGCGTGCGGTCATCCTGCACCGCGCCGGCGACGTCCTCGAGGCCCGCCGCGAAGACCTGCTCGAGGTCATGGCCAGCGAGACCGGCAAGACCATCGACCAGGGCGATCCCGAGGTCAGCGAGGCCGTGGACTTCGCGCACTACTACGCCGAGTCGGCCCGCAGGCTCGACGACGTCGACGGCGCCACCTTCGTCCCGACGAAGCTCACCGTGGTGACCCCGCCGTGGAACTTCCCGGTGGCCATCCCGGCCGGCTCCACCCTGGCCGCGCTCGCCGCCGGGTCCGCCGTCGTGATCAAGCCCGCCAAGCAGGCCCGCCGCAGCGGCGCCGTGATGATCGAGGCCCTCTGGGAGGCCGGCGTCCCCCGGGACGTCCTCACCATGGTCCAGCTGGGCGAGCGCGAGCTCGGCCGCCAGCTGATCTCGCACCCCGCGGTGGACCGGGTCATCCTGACCGGCGGCTACGAGACGGCCGAGCTGTTCCGTTCCTTCCGCAAGGATCTGCCCCTCCTGGCCGAGACCAGCGGCAAGAACGCCATCATCGTCACCCCGAGCGCCGACCTGGACCTCGCGGCGAAGGACGTCGCGTACTCCGCCTTCGGCCACGCCGGGCAGAAGTGCTCCGCCGCCTCGCTGGTGATCCTCGTCGGCTCCGTTGCCAAATCGAGGCGCTTCCACAACCAGCTGATCGACGCCGTCACCTCGCTGAAGGTCGGCTACCCCGAGGATCCCGCCAGCCAGATGGGTCCGATCATCGAACCGGCCAACGGCAAGCTCCTCAACGCGCTCACCACCCTGGGCGAGGGTGAGACCTGGGCCGTCGAGCCGCGGAAGCTCGATGAAACCGGCAAGCTCTGGAGCCCGGGTGTCCGCTACGGCGTCCGCCGCGGGTCCTACTTCCACCTCACCGAATTCTTCGGCCCGGTACTCGGCGTCATGACCGCGGACACCCTGGAAGAAGCCATCGCCATCCAGAACCAGATCGACTACGGCCTGACGTCCGGCCTGCACTCGCTGAACACGGACGAACTCGGTATCTGGCTGGACACCGTCCAGGCCGGCAACCTCTATGTCAACCGCGGCATCACCGGCGCGATCGTGCAGCGCCAGCCCTTCGGCGGCTGGAAGAAATCCGCCGTCGGCGCCGGCACCAAGGCAGGCGGACCCAACTACCTCGTCGGGCTCGGCGAATGGACCAGCAAAGCCAGCACCGCCAACAAAGCCAGCACCGCCGAGGCAACCCCCGCGCACGCCGGTGTCCGCCGGATCGAAAACGCCGCCAAGTCCTTCCTGATGGCCGGCGAACTGGAGCGGCTGCAGCGCGCGCTGGCGTCCGACGCCAAGGCCTGGGCCGAGGAGTTCGGCACCGCCAAGGACGTCTCCGGCCTGAGCGCCGAACGCAACTTCTTCCGGTACCGGGCGCTGCCGGTCACGGTGCGCCTCTCCGAACGCGAACCGCTCGCCCACCTGGTCCGGACCCTCGCGGCCGGCGTGCAGGCGGGATCCACGCTGACGGTGTCCACCGCCGTCGAACTCCCCGCCCGGCTGGGCGCCGTGCTGTCTGGACTCGGCATCGCCGTCACGGTGGAGAACGACGCCGGGTGGCTGGCGGCCGCCGGGAGGCTTGCCGGGGCGGGCTGGCTGTCCGGTGGACGGATCCGGCTGATCGGCGGAGATGCGCATGCCCTGGCCGAAGCGACCGGCGGCCGTCCGGACGTGGCGGTCTACATCCACCAGGTCACCGAAGCCGGCCGCGTTGAGCTGTTGCCGTTCCTGCACGAACAGGCCATCAGCATCACGGCGCACCGTTTCGGCACCCCGAACCACATCTCGGACAGCCTGATCTAGCCCGCTCCCAGCCAGAAAAAGCACGAGCCGGGTGGCCACCCTCCAATGGTGGCCGCCCGGCTCATGTAGTTTTTGGGGCTTGCTGGTTCGGGACTCAGCCGAAATACCAGCCCGGCGGCACCCAGGAAGCCGGCACCGCGTGGGCGGAGAAGTCGTCGCAGCCGGAGCAGAAATAAGTGGCCTCGCCCAGCCGGCCGACGGAGCCGTCCCGTCGCTGCGTTGCCGGGATAAAGGTCTCGAGGTAGATGAATTCGTCGGTCCCGCAGCGTTCGCAGTAGGGGCTGCCTACGTAGTCGGCATCCGCCGGGGAGACCGGGTGTGCGTCGCGTCGGCCCCGGCCAGGGTGCTGGCCGGCGGCGCTGTGGTGCCGCGCCGGAGCCAGCAGACGCACCGGCGTGAGTGCGTGGTCAGCCGAAGCGGCGGGAGCATGTGGGCGGTTTATGGCTGTCGTCATTGTCGGCCTTCCCGAACGCCGCCGGTACCGCTGCCGAAAGGCAGACGCGCAAGGAAGCGTTCGTTTTTCGAATGGTTGTCATTTTCGAATCGTTGTCATGGGCCACTGCTTGACATTCAACGTTCTTAGAATAGGCCACGTACTGCGGGCAATCAATGGTCCGCGTTGACTCATAGAAAACCTCCGCGTAGCTGGATACGTTGCCTCAGTTGAATACCTCCGCGTAGCGGCGTGGTTTCCGGGCGGGGCGGCG
>NZ_JBEPNP010000034.1:0-25295 GCF_040546335.1 Arthrobacter sp. UYEF20
GGCCTGCGCCGCAAGCGCCTCCCGGCCGCCCTGATCCAGGGCCAGCGCGACCTCTTCGGCGCCCACACCTACGGCCGCGTCGACGCCGACGGCACCTTCCACACCCTCTGGGGCGAGGACAAGTCCGAGATCGAGGCCGTGGACACGCACTAGTACGCATTTTCGTTAGCTCGCCGGGGGTTCAGGTCCAGGCAGCGGGGGTGGCCGGCCTCAAGGGCATGCCCCGCGCCGGGGTCGGCGGGATACGTATTCCGGTTCTGCCCGGTCCCCGGGGCGAGCACTGGGCGGTCCTTCCGGGAAGTAGCCCGGCGCCGGCCACCGGCAACGCCCCACGCACCCCTGCCGTGACGTTCCTCCCCGGTTGCTTCGGCGCCTCGCGCAAACCGCCCGCGGGAATCCGGGGTTCGCCACGGCAGGCAGGCGGTCGGGCGGCAAGCAACCGGGAAGGAGCGCCCCGCTGACTGCCCGCGTCCACGTGCCCGGCTTCCGGCCCGGGAACGTCACGGTGTCGCCGGTCCCGGGCGCGAAGACCGGGCGGTCCTCCCGGAAAGAAGCCGATCCCCGCAGCGGAACCACCCGCACATGCCCCCGGGATCCGGAAAGGGCGTGGTGCACTGTCCCTATTGCCATGGCTGGGAAATCCGTGGGCAACGGATTGGAGTGCTGGGCACAGGCCCGCTGTCCGTCCATCAGGCACTGTTGTTCAGGCAGTGGTCCCGGGATCTCACCCTTTTCCTCAACGACACCGTGGAACCCACCGACGAGGAGTGGGAAAAGCCCGCTGCCCGGTCCGTAACGGTCGTTGACGGCGTCGTGGCCTCTGTTGACGCTGTCGATGGTGTCCTCACGGGGCTCACGCTCCGCCAGGGCTCCTCGTTCGACGTACAGGCCCTGGCTGTCGGAACACGGATGGAGGCCAGATCCGGGCTTCTGGAATCACTCGGGCTAAGTTCTCAGGTTCACCCGTCGGGGGCCGGACGGTTCATCGAGACCGAGGCTATGGGTGCGACGGCCGTCCGCGGCGTGTATGCGGCGGGCAATGTCTCCAACTTAATGGCTCAAGTGATCACCGCGGCGGCCGAGGGTGTCATGACCGGCGCAAGGATCAACGCCGACCTCATCGAAGAGGAAACCCAATGGGCCGTTGAGGGGCACTTCGGCCCCTTCTCGGCCGCCTCGGAAGCAGCCGTCTCTAAGATCGTGCTGGGTCACCGACGCCATGGCCTTGATGATGTGCAGAAAGCCGCCGACATGGTCCCTACGACCACAGTAGAAAGGTGACTAGCATGGATCACCAGCCAAACCGGACGCGGGAGAACGACCACCAGCCCCACCAGCGATCTGGCAGTCAGGACCAGCACCGCGTCCTCGACCTCGACGCCGAGGTGTTCGGGGACAACCTCGCAGCCGTCCTGGACCTGACCGGGGTGCCAGCTGCGCGCAGCGTCGTTGACCTCGGCGCCGGCACCGGCGCAGGTGGCCGGCTGCTCCGCGAGCGGTACCCCGACGCCGCGGTGGCGTGCGTCGACAACGACCCGCAGATGCTCGCGCTGCTGCGCAAGCAGGGCTTCGCCGTGGTCGAGGCCGACCTCGACGACGGCTTCCCTGCGCTTTCCGGCTCCTTGATCACGGCGGATGCAGTGGCCGAGGCGCCGGTTGACCTGGTGTGGGCATCGTCCTCGCTACACCACGTCGCCCACCCCGCCCGGCTCCTGTCGGGGGTCCGCCGGGCACTGGCGCCGGGCGGGGTCCTGGTCGTCGTCGAGCTCGCCGCTCTGCCCCGCTTCCTAAGCCATCCGCGCGGAGCGCTGCTGGAGCAGCGCTCCCACGCCGCTGCGGCGGCCGAGGGGTGGAACCACCACCCGAACTGGACGCCGGTCATCGAGGCCGCCGGGTTGGGCGTCACCCAATCCGAGGTGACGACCATCGCACCCGTGACCCCGGCTGCACGGGAGTACGCCCAGCAGTGGTTCGCGCGCTTCTCGCACCTGCCGGCCCTGACCGCAGACGACCGCGACGCCGTGGCAGACCTGCTGGAGCGGTTCTCCGACGACATCGAGCTGGTACCCCGCGCCACCCGGACCGTATGGGTTGCCACCCCCGACTAGAACCAGGAGCAGCCCAGAGCCAGCACGTCCCGAGGCAGAACCCGCACAAAGAGTCCGACTCCGACGTGTCCCATAAACAACAGCTTTTCGAGACACCTTCCTTGACCCCGGTCAAGCCCGGCAAATGTCATTTTCAGGAGTTGTGACTGTTAGTTGGGAATGGCGGTTAATTCACAGTTACGACTGGCGGTTTGGCCGTCTCGTTTGCGGAACGCTCAGCGGATCAGCACGAAGCACGTGAACAGCGGCCGCACCCACAGTGACGCCCGCGACATGCTGCGGCTGGACGGGGTGGCGACGAAGCCGGTTCAATAAGGTGCGCTTGGTCCCTGAGCGTGTCAAGGGCCGGGTCCACGCCCTCCGCCGCACCATCGGACGCCTCGGTTTCGCGCATCCTGAGCGGGAGAACCACGGTTGTCCCGCTGGCCGAGGGCATTGTCAGTGTCGGATGCTCGTGGCAGCGTGAGTGCATGGCGATCGAGGTGCGTGCAGCAACGGTGTTCAACGACGTGAAGACGATGGTGGGGCCCAAGCGCCCCGATGCGAACGTGTGTTGGTGCCTCAGCTATCGCATTCCATCGAAAGAGAACATGGCGCTGCGAGGGCAAGATCGCGGGGAACTCGTGCAGGGCTTGTGCCGGCAGGACCCGCCGCCCGGGGTGCTCGCCTATGAAGGCGACGAGGTGGTCGGCTGGGCTGCCGTGCACCCGCGAGCCGACACGGGCTTCGCGCGCAACCGAAAGATTCCGCACGTGGACGACATCGAGGTGTGGTCGGTCTGGTGCATCCGAGTGCGGCCGGGGCATCGCGGCAAGGGCATCTCGCATCGTCTGCTTGCAGGCGCCGTCGAATTCGCGCGCGAGCATGGCGCTCCAGCGATCGAGGGATACCCGGTCGACAACAAGGGCAAGAAGGTCGACCTCACCATGGCATATGTCGGCACCCGCAAGCTCTTCGAACGGGCCGGCTTCACGAAAGCGGCTGACACCGACTCGGTGCTGAACGGGTTCCCCCGCATCCTCATGCGTCTCGAACTGCACTGACGGCAGCGCCACGTGGGGAACTGGCGGCCTCGGGACCGGGGCACCGGGTGCGACCTTCTTGGTGCTGCGGGACCGGCGCCACAAATGGTCGGCGAAACGGCGCGGGCGGGACGGATGCCGGTTTTGCCAGCTAGGTCACTACTGGGCTCGTCCTGCATCGCGCCGTCGATCTTCAGAGAGGCGGCCGGCCTTCGGTAAGACCTCGCCGCCACGTCGAAGTAGTACTCCCGGAGCCGAAGCGGACGCGGGGTCGAAAGCGGTGAAGGTCAGCTCGGACGCACTGTGTTAACTTTCGTTTGGCGGCTAAATCGCAGCCTGAGATGGCGGTTCCGTGGTCCCGTTTGGGGAACCCCTGCCGGCCACCTCGTCCTCTAGCGGGCGGCTCGCGAGGAGCGTCGTCATTCTCCGGAGCCGGCCGCGGCGGCGATCCGGCGAAGGAGCAGCGCAAGCTGTTTCTTCTCTGCGCTGCTCAGTGTTGCGACGATGGCACGTTCGGTTTCGAGATGGTCAGGCAATGCGGACTCGACAAGTTCTTTTCCGGCATCGCTGAGCGCAACGAGTGTGCCGCGGCCGTCGTCGGGGTTTGACTTGCGCTGGACAAGTCCGCGACTTTCCAGCTTGTTCAATCGCTGCGCCACTGCGCTCGTGGAAATCATTGCATCGCGTGCCAGTTCCGCCGGGGCGATCCGGTAGGGGGCACCGCTGCGCAGCAGCGTGGCGAGCACGTCGAACGATGACGCGTCCAGGCCATGCCGCGCGAAGGTGTCCGCCAAGCGCGATTCGACGGTAAGTGCGGTGCGGCTCAACCGGCCAATGACGGCCATCGGGGAGACGTCGAGGTCGGGTTTCTCGGCGTGCCACTGTTCAAGGATGCGGTCGACGCTGTCTGCCATAGGTCAAGCCTATGCAATTGCTAAGCGCTTAGCTAGAATGGCTAAGTGCTTAGCAATCGTAGGTTTCTCATCCTGACCACTGCCGTGGCGCCCGCTCTTTGGGGCACCACGTACCTCACGACCACAATGTTCCTGCCTGAAGATCGTCCGCTACTGGCCGCGACATTGCGCGCGCTCCCCGCGGGAGCGCTGCTCCTATTGGTTTGCCGCCAGTTGCCGCGTGGTGAATGGTGGTGGAAGTCCTGGGTCCTCGGGATTCTCAACATCGGGGCGTTCTTTGCGCTGCTCTTTATCGCGGCGTACCGGCTTCCGGGCGGTGTGGCCGCGATCGTCGGCGGCATCCAGCCGCTCGTTGTCGCACTCCTCGCCAGCAGGGTCCTCTACGAGCGGCTGACCCCGCGCATCGTTGCGGCCGGCGTGACAGCTGTGTTCGGCGTGGGCCTCATAACGCTTCAGGCGCAAGCCCGCCTGGATGCCATCGGAGTCCTGGCCGCGGTCGGCGGAACCCTCTCCATGGCATCCGGGATTGTGCTTTCCAAGAAGTGGGGGCAGCCCGCGGCCCCACTGACCACCACCGCCTGGCAGCTCATCACCGGAGGACTCACCCTCCTGGTCGCGATGATCGCGTTCGAGGGCCTCCCCGCAACGACGCTGACATCGTCGAACCTCGTCGGCTACACCTATCTTTCCGTCGTCGGCACCGCCTTTGCCTACGTCATGTGGTTCCGCGGCATCGCCCGGCTTCCCGCAAGCGCAACCGCCTTCCTCGGGCTGCTCAGCCCAGTCGTGGCCATGCTCTTCGGGTGGCTGGTCGCCGGGGAAGGTTTCACACCCATGCAGATGCTGGGAATCCTCGTTGTGCTGGGCTCCATCTCGGCCGCGATCGTCACCAAGACCGCACAGCCTCCCGGCGCCCACGAAAGGCCTGCCAAGGAGCGTACCGGCTCCCATTGACCGGCAGGTAGAGGCTTATGCAACTCCGGAAGACTGTGTCTTCTGCGCAGCAACCGCATGCCCGTAGACGGAGCCTTTCTGTCAGTTTCCAAAGTCCTCTGCACGGAATGTCCAAAGTCGGCTGTACCAACTCAAGGATGGTTCCAGGGCGACCCGTTTGGGGAAGGTTGAGCGGGCGCTTTCGCGGGCGGGTCTAACGCGGCAGGCGATCCGTCGGGGACAGTCCTAGCGTGAAAATCGTCTCTCGATAATGGCCACCGGGGTCCGACTTCAGGTAGTAACCGTCGAACGTGAATGATGTCGTTCCCCGCCGTGTCCGGACATCCTAACGCCCCGACGCCGATTGGGGGGTGCGGCGGGACCAATCAAACGTAGGTCGAGAGGAAGTGTGCCGTGTCGCAACCTGGCGTTCACTAACCCGCTAACAAGGGTTAATTACCAGTAAGTAACTTGGAGAACTCTTGTTGAGACCCAACCTTTTGAGAGGCTCCCCAATGAGCACGACTCGCACCCGAGGCATCCTCACGGCCGCCGCAGCCATCATCCTGGTCGCGTCCGCAATCGGCGGCACCGCGGCCGCCCAGGCCGCAGGCAATGACCAGCACGAGGGCAATAACGCCGATTCCGGCAACCACAGTGAAACGAACACGGGTCTGACCGACGCCTTCAACGGTGTTGACCGGAACACGAACTGGCAGCAGACGTCCAAGCTGAAGCTGAACTTCCCGACGTTCCACACCGAGGGAATCGCCTACAGCCAGGACCACATCTTCCTCTCGGCCGTTCAGATCATCGAACCGACCACGAAGTTCCCGACCCCGCAGAACGGGTTTGATCGCACGCCCGGCAAGGGCATCGGCCACTTGTTCGTCATGGACAAGGCCGGAAACCTGCAAAAGGACATCATCCTCGGCGAGGGTGCCATGTACCACCCGGGAGGCATCGACTTCGACGGCACCAACGTCTGGATCCCCGTGGCCCAGTACCGGCCCAACAGCAGCGCCATCATCTACCGTGTCGACGCGAACACCCTCGACGTGCACAAGCAGTTCGAGGTGAAGGACCACTTCGGCGGCATCGTGATGGACAAACAGACCGGCCACCTGGTCGGCAACACCTGGGGCTCGCGCCGCTTCGCGGAATGGGATCTGCAGGGCAAGCAGCTCTCGACCTGGGAGAACCCGAACTTCTTCATCGACTACCAGGACTGCCAGTACGTGCCCAACTCCAAGATGCTCTGCGACGGGATCACCAACCTCCCACAGACCCCGGCGGCCGGCGGCGCCGGTGCCACCTACGAACTCGGCGGCATGGCGATGATCGACCTCAAATCCCACAGCGTGATCCGCGACGTCCCGTTCCAGCAGTGGTCCACCGCCGGCCACGTGGCCACCCGCAACCCGTTCAAAATGACCGCCGACGGGAACCACCTCACCATGAAGGTGGCCCCGGATAACGGCGACGAAGGCAACGGCACCGAAATCCTCACCTACGATGCCACCGTCACCCCCGCCAAGTAACGCAACCCGGGCGCAGTCGGCCCGCGACACGGCAGGCCCCGGCGGCATTCCCTCCCGGCCGGCACTAGGCAGGTTTCCTTTAGTCTCCTGCCGTTCACCCCGGATACATGACCAGCCCCTACTCTCGGCTGTGAATGGGAATCCGATCACCCCGTGAGAAGCCGGACTCCGACTCACCGTTCGACGTGTGGGAGGCGGAGCGCCGGTCTGGGCCCGGGAGGCTCATCGGACACCCCGTGGAGCATGTGAAAGCCGGCCATCAGCTGCCGGCACCCCTGAACAGGAACGATTGGATAACCCCATGCCTCATCCAGTACAACGATTCACCCGGAAGCGGGTCGCCGCCGCCACGGGCGCGGCAGCCCTGGCGACCTCGGCGCTGACAGCCGGCCTGTTCGGCTTCATCGCCGGCCCGGCCAGCGCCGGCGAAGACCACAACGGCACCGCTACACCGATCAAGCACGTGGTGGTGATCTTCCAGGAGAACGTCTCCTTCGACCACTACTTCGCCACCTACCCCAAGGCTGCCAACACCCCGGGTGAAACCCAGCAGGGCACCGGCACCAAGGCGGCCTCCTTCACCGCCGCGAAGAACACGCCCAAGGACATCAACACTCTGGCCACGGCGGGCCTGCTGGCACCGAACAACCCCAACTCGGCGCAGCCGGCCCGGCTCTCACCGATGCAGGCCGTCACCTGCGACCAGGACCACGGGTACGGGGCCGAGCAGAAGGCATACAACGGCGGGGCGATGGACAAGTTCGTCCAGTTCACCAGCCGGGACGCCTGCGGCACCAACCAGTACGGACACCCCGGCCTGACCATGGACTACTACGACGGCAACACCGTCACCGGGATCTGGAACTACGCCCAGAACTACTCGATGAGCGACAACCACTTCAGCACCGTCTTCGGCCCCTCCACGCCGGGTGCGCTGAACCTGGTCTCCGGCCAGACCCGCGGGGCCACGGAATACACCGCCACCGGACAGCCGGTGGCCACTCCGGCAGCCGGCAGCAGCGCCGTCCGCCAGCCCGATGCGAACGGCGTCGGCACCGTCATTAACGACCCGGACCCGGTCCACGACGACTGCTCGAACAACAGCCATGCCAAAACCGGCAACCTGGCCGGCATGACAGGCACGAACATCGGCGACCTGCTCAACGCCAAGGGCACGTCCTGGGGCTGGTTCCAGGGCGGCTTCACGCCGACCACCACCGCTACCGGGGCCACCCCGGTGTCGTGCCTGTCCAGCCACACGAACGCCGCCGGCGCCAGCGTCGTTGACTACTCCCCGCACCACCAGCCGTTCCAGTACTACGCCTCCACCGCCAACCCGCACCACCTGGCACCGGCGTCCGACGCGGAAATCGGCCACAACGGCCAGGCGAACCACCAGTACGACCTCACCGCGTTCAACAAAGTGGTCAACACCGACAACATGCCCGCCGTGTCCTTCCTGAAGGCGGGAATGTACCAGGACGGCCACGCCGCCTACTCTGACCCGGTCGACGAGCAGAACTTCATCACCAACACCGTGAACCAGATCCAGAAATCCAAGAACTGGGACAACACGGCCGTGGTGCTCGCCTACGACGACTCGGACGGCTGGTACGACCACCTCGCCGCCAAGGTCAAAAACTCCTCCAACACCGCAGACGACGCCGCCTGGTGCCAGAACGCCGCAGCCAGCGGAATCCCGATGGCCGGCGGCTACGCTGACCGCTGCGGCCCCGGCCCGCGCCAGCCGCTCGTGGTCATCTCCCCCTACGCGAAGAAGAATTACGTGGACCACACCCAGACCGACCAGGCCTCGATCCTGCGCTTCATCGAAGACAACTGGCACACCGGCCAGATCGGCAACGCCTCCGCCGACGCCACCGCCGGGTCGGTGAACGCCATGTTCAACTTCGACAAGCAGCGCAACGACAAGGTCCTGCTCAACGAACAGACCGGCGCCATCGCCTCCATCACCAACACCGAGAACCGCAGCAACGGAGGCAACAGGACGGCAACACCGGCACCAACGACCGCAACAACTCCGGGAAGTAAACACCCGCAACACGCCGGTCTGTAACCGGCAGCACAACTGCACTCCGAGAAACGCCACCCGGCCAGCCGCCGGGTGGCGTTTCTGTCCGCGCCCTAAACGACTCCCGCCCGTTCCGTGCCGATGTCCCGCGCCGGTTCGGATCCCACCCGCCCGGATGACCGGGCCCTGCGGTAGCGGCATTCCCACACCGGCGTTTCCGGCGATGAATCCGGGCGCTCTTGTACTGGCACACCTGCAGCCGGGGACCTAAAATAAGCCATGAACCCCACACACGTCGTTGAAATCGAACGGAAGTACGACGTCGAGGACGCGGCCCCCCTTCCGCCGCTAGATGACCTGCCCGGTGTTGGCCGTGTCGAGCCGGCCGTTGAGCACCAGCTCGAGGCGATGTACTTTGACACCGCGGACCTGCGCTTGGCATCCCGGCACATCACGTTGCGGCGGCGAACCGGTGGCGACGATGCAGGATGGCATCTCAAGCTTCCCTCGGCCACGGACGAACGGCACGAATTCCACGAGCCGCTCGGTCAAGAAACGGATGGCGTCCCCGAACCGCTCCTGAGGCTGGTCCGGGTGCATACCAGAGAAAGCACCCTGGTACCGATTGCCCGCCTGACAACCCGGCGTGTCGTGTGCCGCCTCCGCGGCCAGAACGACGTCGTTCTGGCTGACTTCAGCGACGACCACGTACAGGCACAAACCCTCACCCCGAAACAGAAAACGCAGTACTGGCGGGAGTGGGAAATGGAACTCGTCGACGGATCCCGGGACCTGCTGGAGGCAGGGCAGAACATGCTGGCAGCTGCCGGCATCCAGCCGGCCGGCCGGCCACCGTTCCAAGCTGGTACGCGCCCTCGGCGGCCTCCTGCATCCCCTCACAGAAGCGCCGCCGCCCCATCCTAAGGCTGCTGCCGCAGCCGATGTCCTGCTCGCCTACCTCAGAGAGCAGGTCCAAGCGCTCAAGGATGAAGACCCCGGCGTGCGGCTGGACGCCCAGGATGCGGTGCACAGGATGCGGGTTGCCACCAGGCGCATGCGCTCGGCACTGGCGACCTACCGGAAGCTGCTCGATGACGCAGACTCGGTGCGCTCCCTGCGGGACGAACTGAAGTGGCTGGCCGGCGTTCTCGGCGAAGCCCGGGACGCGGAAGTCATGCATGACCAGCTCAAGGACATGATCTCCCGGGAACCCGTGGAACTCATCATGGGCCCCGTCACCCGCAGGATTGATATTGAACTCGGAGCCGACTATCAGCAGGCGCACGCCAAGGTGCTGGCAGCGCTGGACGACCAGCGCTACTTCCGGTTGCTCGATACACTCGAGTCCATGCTGGCCGCCCCGCCCCTGGCGCAGCTGGCATTAAGGCCCGCGCACAAGGTGGTCCCCCAACTGATCAAGCGGGACATCAAGCGGCTGCGCTCGGCGGTCCGCGACGCTAAGCACCATCCGGCCGGAAGCGGCGACCATCCGGCCCTTCACGAGGCACGCAAAGACGGCAAACGCCTGCGCTACGCCGCCGAAGCGGCAGCCCCGATCAACCCCCACAAGGCCGCCCGCCTGGCCGACGCGGCCCACGGCGTGCAGAAAATCCTCGGCGACCACCAAGACAGCGTCGTCACCCGCGAGCTGCTCCGCCGGCTCGGCGCCGAGTCCTTCCTGCAGGGCGAAAACGGGTTCAGCTACGGCCGGCTGCACGCACTGGAACAATCCGCTGCCCTGGACGCGGAGGCCCGGTTCCACCGCGCGTGGAAGAAATTTCCCTCCGCGTCCCTGACGAAATAGCAGCCCCGCTCCCGCGCCGTGCCGCCCAGGAGCGCCTGGGAGCAGACGGCGGACCGCTGACCGCTGACCGCTCAGAGCAAGCACACCCACGACGCAGAACCCTGAGTGGTGCCGGATGTTGCAGCAATGCTGCCCTTCCCGGGTATGCGTGTCGCGCAAAGTTCACCCCGCCTATACCGAGCCTTTACCTGGCGCTGACACACTCCGTCGGGGGTCACCAGTAACACAATGCACTAGGAGCAGCTCATGGCAGGTTTGGACCGCCGACGTTTTCTTCAGCTCTCGGCCGCTGGCGCCGCCGGCACCGCGATCTCGCAGATGCTTGGGCAGAGCATCGCCCGGGCCGCGGAGATCCCCGCCAATCGGGCCACGGGCTCGATTAAGGACGTTGAGCATGTCGTGATCTTCATGCAGGAGAACCGGGCGTTCGACCACTACTTCGGCACGCTCAAGGGCGTGCGGGGGTTCAGCGACCCGCACCCGGCCATCCTCCCGAGCGGGAAGGACGTGTGGCATCAGAACAACGGCAGCCGCGACGTCCTCCCGTACCACCCGGACGCACCAGACCTGGGTATGCAGTTCATGGAGGATCTCGACCATTCGTGGAAGCTCACTCATGAGGCGTTCAACAACGGGAAGTACGATCAGTGGCTTCCAGCGAAGTCTGAGGCGACGATGGCCTTCTACGGGCGCAAGGACATTCCGTTCCATTTCGCCCTCGCCGACGCTTTTACGGTCTGCGACTAGTACCACTGCTCCGCCCTTGGCCCGACTGACCCGAACCGCTACTTCATGTTCGCCGGCGGCGATGACCCGGACCGCAAGGGCGGCGGCCCTGACCTGTGGAACGGTGAGAACGGGTACTGGTGGAGCACCTACCCCG
The DNA here is from genome assembly GCF_040546335.1 of Arthrobacter sp. UYEF20. Classification (NCBI taxonomy): domain Bacteria; kingdom Bacillati; phylum Actinomycetota; class Actinomycetes; order Micrococcales; family Micrococcaceae; genus Arthrobacter; species Arthrobacter sp. UYEF20. The sequence goes on from NZ_JBEPNP010000034.1 coordinate 11,238, forward strand.
AGGAGCTGGAAAAGGCCGGAGTCTCGTGGAAGGTCTACCAGGACATGGGCAACGGTCTCGATGCCAACGGTTACTGGGGCTGGACCAACGACGCGTACATCGGCAACTACGGCGATAACTCGCTCCTGTACTTCAAGCAGTACCAGGACGCGAAGCCCGGAAGCCCGTTGTATGAGAAGGCCCGCACCGGCACGAGCGCCAAGGCCGGCGATGACCTCTTCCGGGTCCTCCGCGAGGACGTTGCGGGCGGCAAGCTCCCCCAGGTCTCCTACATCGTGGCCCCGGAGGCGTACTCCGAGCACTCGAACTGGCCGCCGAACTTCGGCGCGTGGTACGCGGCCAACATCCTGGACATCCTCACCTCCAACCCGGAGGTGTGGAGCAAGACGGCAGTGCTGTTCATGTACGACGAGAACGACGGTTTCTTCGACCACGTCGTACCGCCGCACCCGAACACCCCGCAGGTCCCGGGCGCGTCCACGGTCTCGACGGCCGGCGAGTGGTACGACGGCACCCCGACCTTCTACGGCAGCAAGGACGTCCCGGGCCACTTCGGCCTCGGGGTGCGCGTGCCGATGATTGTCCTCTCCCCGTGGAGCATGGGCGGCTGGGTCTGCTCCGAGACCTTTGACCACACCTCGATCGTCCGCTTCCTCGAGGCCCGCTTCGGGGTGGCGTCGCCGAACATCACGCCATGGCGCCGCGCGGTCAGCGGCGACCTCACCAGCGCGTTCGACTTTTCCGCCAGCGGCGGCGCGGTGCCGGCCATGCCGGGCACGTCGGCGTACAAGCCTGCTGACCACCAGCGCCACCCGAGCTACGTTCCGACGCCCCCGGCGACGAACTCGATGCCCTCGCAGGAGAAGGGCACGCGTCCGTCCCGCGCGCTCGGCTACGCCCTCGACGTCGAGACAAAGATCGACGGCGGCAAGCTCACTGCCCGCTGGGCGAACCGGGGCACCCTGGGCGCGCACGTGCAGGTCCGTTCGAACCTGCTGCCGCAGGCTCCGTACTCATACACAATCGGGGCAGCGGCCTCGCTCGACGCGTCCTGGGCGCCCGGCGCAGAGTACGACGTGCACATGCACGGTCCGGCAGGCTGGTACCGGCGGCTCGCGGGCACGACGGCGGCCGCGGACGTCCGCGTCACAGTCACCGCTGACGGTAAGTCGCAGCACGCGCAGTTCCGGATCGAGAACACCGGCTCCGCGGGCGTAGCCCTCACGCTCAAGGACGCCTACGGCGCTGGCTCCCAGACGCTCTCGCTCAACCCGGGCCAGGGCAAGACGGTCGTCATCCCCACCCAGGGCGGCTGGTACGACCTGACCATCACGTCCGCCGGCGACCCCAAGCTCGTCCGCGTCCTGGCCGGCCGGCTCGAGAACGGCCGGCCGCTCACGAGCGACCCCCAGCTGGGCCGATGAAGGGTACCGGTCGGGGGCGAGTTCCCCCCGACCGGCTGCAGCTGTTGCGCCCAGCCGGCCCCATCCGGCTGGGCGTCAAAACACCCCGGACTGTTGGTCCCCCCGTGCCCGAGGCCCTCGCTCGCCGCATCCTCGGGCGGCGGCTCGATGAGATCACCGCCGCCAGACAACCGGGTGGCTGACCTTGGGCGCGAGACCTGGGGGTTGTCGTTCACTTTGTCGCCACCTGAGCTTCACCCGGCTGCTGTACCACGGATATGGCCGCTCCGTCGGGGCGCAACCCGAAAAGATTATTCAATGCTCAACATGCTGAAAAACCGGGCGGCAGGCGCAGCGGCACTTGCTGCCACCATTGCGCTCACTGGATTCGCAGCCGTCGGTGCGGCTGCACCCGCGGACGCGCAAACGACGCCGGGCTCTGTCGCCCAGGCCAGCGGGCAAGGGGCGAACGGTCCTGACCATGTTTTCGTCATCATGATGGAGAACCACGGCTACGACCAGGTCATCGGCAACACGGCCGACGCGCCCTACATCAATTCCCTCGCCCAGCGCTACAACACAGCGGCGAACTACCACGGCGTCACCCACCCGAGCCTCCCCAACTACCTCGCAACCATTTCGGGAAGCTCCCAAGGGATCTGGGACGACTGTAAAGCCGGCGCGAATGTCAAGTGCGCCCCCGAAGAGTTTGTCCCCGGCTCCAGCGACACGGGGGTCGGGGGTTGAGGACCAATGCTCGGGAAAGTCACGTTAGTGATGTGTCTTCCCTGATTTGGCGGGAATTTTGTTCTTGAGCACGTCGATTCTGCCGTGACCAGGGTTTTCCGTCGTTGTTTCCCAACACGGCTTATCGACGTGGGATTCTACGGCGTTTCATTCCTCGCGGTCGGGTGTCGGAAGACGATCCTTTCCCGACACCGGTCTAAGCGTGACTTTTCCGAGCATTAGTCCTCAAACCCCGGGCGGTGGGGGAATTTCCGGGAGTGGACCCTCCGTTCCTCTAACCACAGAGATAATACCCCTGCAAGCGGTCCGTGTCCGGCTGGATGCGGGCGGCCCACTGCTAGCCGTTATACCCTCCGGGGTATACAATTAGCAAAGTACCCACCACATCTGGAGTCCGCCATGGAACTTGATTCGACAGAACTCACCCCGGTTATCAACCGTCTCAAGCGCGCCCAGGGGCAGCTCGCTGCCGTCACCCGCATGTTGGAGGAGGGGCGGGACTGCAAGGACATCGTCACCCAGCTCGCAGCGGTCTCGAAGGCTTTGGACCGGGCAGGATTCGCCATCATCGCCACCGGCCTGGAGCAGTGCATCACCCGCAAAGATGCCAGCATGGACAAGAAAGACCTCGAAAAACTCTTCCTATCCCTCGCCTGAGCCGCAACCACCCGAAAAACCAACCCATGGCGGGAGCCGGTGTGGCCCGTGCCGGTTGCGGCCGTCCCCTTAAGGTCCCGATACGGCCGGGGTCATTGCCCGCAATCGTTGCACCGGCCCCGCCACGAACTAGCGCGGCTCCCGGGGCGGGCCGGCGGGACGGCGGGACGGCGGCCGATGCTTAGGAACGGAGAAGGAAAATGATGGGCGGATATGGTTCGATGATGGGCTGGACGTGGCTGTTCTGGGCGCTCCTGATTCTCGGTATCGTGCTGCTGGCGGTCCTTGCCGTACGGTTTTTCTCCGGCGGTATGAACCGTGGCGGAACCGGCCGCGGGCAGGGCCCCGGCACGGACGGGCCCGCTCCGGGCGCCGGTGCCGCCAGGCGGATCCTGGATGAACGGTACGCCAGGGGAGAATTGAGCACGGAGGAATACCGTGACCGGCTCAAGGTCCTCGGGGACGATACCTGATGCAGCCTCTGAGCCGTCGCACTGCCCTGTTCCTGGGCGGTGCAGGGGCGGTGGCCACCGTGACGGGCGCGGCCGGGCTGCTGTGGGGCCAGGGAACGGGCGCCGGGTTTCAGGCTGCCGGCGGCCAGGAGCTCAGTGAGCCGCAGGCCCTGTGCAGTGCCGATGGTCACCTCCAGGTGAAATTGTCCGCGGCCCCGGGCCGGATGCGGGTGGCGGGCAGAGATGCCAAGGTGCTGTCCTATAACGGGTCGCTGCCCGGACCCACCCTGTTCCTGAAGGCCGGGGACCGGGTGAATGTGACGCTGGAGAACCGGCTGGGGGATCCGACCAACCTGCACGTCCATGGCCTGCATGTCTCCCCGGAGGGCAACAGCGACAATCCGCTGGTCTCGGTTGAACCGGGAACGTCCTTTGATTATGAGTACCGTCTGCCGGCGGACCATCCGCAGGGCGTGTTCTGGTACCACCCGCATCGCCACGGCAGCGTGGCCGATCAGATCTTCGGCGGCCTGTACGGGGCGATCATCGTCCAGGACCCCCAGCCCGTGCCGGTCAGCCGGGAACGGGTCCTGATCATCTCCGACATTTCCCTGGACGGCGGCGGTTCCATCGCCGCCGTCTCGGCGATGGAGAAAATGATGGGCCGGGAAGGGAACCTCGTGCTGGTCAACGGGCAGCTGAACCCGGCACTGGCCGCCCGGCCCGGCGATCGTGAACGGTGGAGGATCATCAATGCCTGCACTGCCCGGTACCTGAAACTGCGCCTGGACGGCCAGTCCCTGCAATTGCTGGGTCTGGATTCGGGCCGCTACCAGGAACCCCGGGACGTCGAGGAGGTGCTGCTGGCCCCCGGCAACCGGGCGGACCTGCTGGTCACCGCCGCGGAGGGTGCGGCCGCACTGCGCACCCTGCCCGTGGACAGGGGCAGTATGGGATCCATGATGGGGGGCAACAACGGCGGCGGGCAATCCCCGCCCGGCCCGGACGGGACCGCTCTGGCCACCCTTACCGTCAACGGCGCACCGGCCGCCGCGCCGGGACCGGTCCCGGCCCAACCGGCACCGCGGGACCTCCGGGACGTGGCGGTGACCGCGCACCGGGAACTGGTCTTCGCCATGGGCATGAACAGTGGCGGCCCGGGCATGGGTATGGGCGGTGGTACGGGGTCGGAGATGATGAGCTTCACCATCAACGGCAGGCCGTTCGACCCGGCCCGGGTCGACACCACGGTCACCGCCGGCGCCGTCGAGGAATGGACCCTGCGGAACACCAGCCCGATGGACCACCCGGTGCACCTGCACGTGTGGCCGATGCAGATCATCGAACACGCCGGCCAGCCCGTGGACACTCCCATGTGGCAGGACGTAGTCAACATCCCGGCCCGCAGCAGCGTCCGGGTCCGGATCGCTTTTGATGACTTCGCCGGCAAAACCGTCTACCACTGCCACATCCTCGACCACGAGGACAGCGGCATGATGGGCCTGATCGAAGCCCGGTAGCACAGCAACCCCGCAGCCCTTTGCATAAATGGGAAAACCGATGAAGGAGCACAACCATGAGCTACGCACACACCATCACCGTCGCCCTGCCCTACCCGGAAGCAGTAACCCGGACCCGTGAAGCCCTCTCCGGTCAGGGCTTCGGCGTGCTGTCCGAAATCGATGTCCGCGCCACCTTCGAGGCCAAGCTCGGGTCCGACGCCGGGCAGGGCCTGGGAGACTACCTCATCCTGGGCGTCTGCAATCCTGCCTTGGCGCAGAAAGCTCTCGCCGCGGACCCGGACATGGGATTGCTGCTGCCCTGCAACGTCGTCATCAGGCGCGGACCGGACACCGGCACCACCATCATCCAAACCATCGACCCTCAGACCATGGTCCAACTCAGCGACGCCCATGCCGTCACCGAAGTCGCCACAGACGCCGACCACAGGCTCCTCGCAGCCCTGAAGGAACTCGAAACCGCCTAGACCCGGCCAACCGGCCGGCGGCGGACCGGCCGCGGAGCGAGTACGGTCGAACGCGTACGGCCCTGGAGCCTGTCGGTCGCTGTGCCGTGCCGGCGCGGTTATTCACTGCTTATCCAGCCGGACACAAAAATGAGGATGATCGAGACTGCGATCCGACCGGTCAATACTTGTCAGAGCGGCTCTCGGTTGTCTTGAAAACGAAGAATTCCTAGACAATCTGAATCCAGAGCCTAAGGCGTGCCAGCCCTTGGGAGAAGCTTCTCGATAACAATTCTCGAAATCGCCCAGCCGATCAAGGTCCGAGACTCGGGTTCTGAGAATCGAAAGGGATCCTCGGGCCGTGTCTCATTAGGCGGTCGTCCAACGGCGCAAGCGCCACTCAAAATTTTCGGATCTCGATCGCCGTATTTCTGTGACTGTTAGCCCAGTATGGCGGTTAAATCGCAGCTTTAGTGGCGGTTGGCAATGCCGTTCGAGGAACGGTAAGCGGGACTGTGCATCGGCGCGGACGGGCAGGACGTCCTGCCGCGTCTGCGCGAGGCAGGACACCCCGGTTGGTCGTGTCATCGTTTTCTCGGCCAGGAACTTCCAAAGGCATCGTGGGCCAGGGGTCAAGGGTACCTTCGCAAGCCTTTCCGCCTTCACGAACTCCGCGGCCTGTTGCGCAATCTTCTGGATTGACCACAGCCATGCTCCCCGTCCAGCCGTTCCCTGCCGGGGCGTAGATGCGCCTGCCGGAGGTCGCTGCACCCCGGACCCCCAAGCGTGCAGATAATGTAGCACTTTGGAGATCCCCAAATCGCAGAATTCCCGTACATAATCGCAGGATATGCGCACGGTTTGCCAAGGATGAGGTCAGGACGCAATTTGTTGGCCGTTCCTCCATGCAGAATTATCTGGGAATCCTTTTCCCACGTACCCTGAGAGCGCGTGGGCGGGGGGAAAGCAACAGGGTCTCGCTGAGCGTCAATTTTGCCCGGCACCCCAATAATGACCGACACGCGCGGCCTAAACCTGCCCTACGGTAGGGCACGGTGATTTCACGAAATGCTGGGAGTGTTTGTGGGTAGAAACCGTTTTTCTCGATCAATTGTGACAGGCCTCGTCCTGTCGCTGGCCGTGTTTTTTGGCATGGCAGTACCCGCGGAGGCCGCGGGCCGCGCAGAAATCACCCTTGGTGCCTCTGCCGGGCCGACGGGGGCCTCCGTGACAGTCAATGGGGCTGGCTTCGGTCGTCAATCCTCCGGGACGCTCACGGCCGGTTCGACCAGCGTCGAGTTCACCACCAATGCCAACGGCTCCTTCACTGCGGCGGCGACCATCCCGCAGACAACTTCAGCCACGGTGACGGTGACGGCCAAGGCGCGCAAGGCCACGGCGTCGGCCCCCTACACCGTCACCTACAACCCCGCCTCGCTGCGCGCCGGCTCGGAAAGCGCGGCGGCGGACGTCACGGCCCCGATGACAATGGCCGCCCGAACCCAAACGACAACAACAACCACGCCGCCGATGAGTTCGGACCCGCTGCGGTTCGGAGTGTCGACGCCGGGCGGCCCGCTGGCCACCAGCGAACTGGACGCCGTCGCCACACTGGTCAATGAGAACCCGTCCATCGTCATGTCCTACAAGGACTTCAGCCAGGCCGCGCCCATCGCGGACCTGAACGCCGTCGACGCCCGCGGCGCGACGAGCCTGATCACCTGGGAGCCGTGGCTCTGGAGCGGAAACGGCGCCAACCAGCCCGCCTACGCCCTGGACCGCGTCACCGCCGGAGACTTCGACACCTACATCCAGCAGTGGGGAACCGCCCTGAAGGACTGGGGCAAGCCCGTCATGCTGCGCTTCGCCCACGAAATGAACGGCAACTGGTACCCCTGGGCCGAAGCAGCCAACGGAAACGGCGCCGGAGACTACGTCGCCGCCTGGCGCCACGTCCACGACGCGGTGGCCGCGACCGGCGCGACGAACGTGCAGTGGGTCTGGAGCCCGAACGTTCCCTACTGGGGCTCCACGCCACTCTCCGGGCTCTACCCCGGCGCCGGCTACGTCGACATCGCGTCCCTGGACGGCTATAACTGGGGAACCGCAGTCTCGTGGAGCTCTTGGACCTCGCCCTCGGCCCTGTTCGGTGACGGCCTGACCGCGCTTCGCAGCCTCGCCCCCGGCAAGAAGATCATCATCTCCGAGACCGCCTCCGCCGAAGCCGGAGGATCCAAGGCCGCCTGGAACACTGCCCTGGTCTCCTACCTCGCGGCACAGTCCGACGTCACCGGCTTTGTCTGGTTCCACCACAACAAGGAAGTCGACTGGCGGATCAACAGCTCCAGCGCCTCGGCCAACGCCCTCGCCACGGCCCTGGCAGCCAGGAACTCCTGACACCGATGGGAGGGCCGTGCCACACGGCCCTCCCATCGCTGACAGACACCTGACGGATTGATTCGAACTTGAGGGAAGACCAATGACCAGCACGCAGGAGGGAGCGGGCGCTTGCGTCACGCCGCCGCAGCCCCCTGGCTCCGGGCACCCGCATCCGGAAACCCTTCTGGTCAATGCTTTCCCCGTGCGGCCCCGACCATGAGCCACCAGCTCGTTGTCCGGATCCTCATTACCGTGACCATCATTTTGGGCGTGAACTACCTGGTGTGGCGGTGGCTGTTCTCGGTGAACTGGGCCGCGGCCTGGATCAGCCTGCCCCTGGTCATGGTCGAAACCTACAGCCTGATCGATGCCTTCCTCTTCGGAGTCACGATGTGGCGGCTACGTGAACGCGGCGAGGCTCCGACCCCGGCCGAGGGGCTTACCGTGGATGTCTTCCTCACCACCTACAACGAACCCATCGACCTAGTCATGACCACTGCCCTCGCCGCCCGCCGCATCCGCTACCCGCACCAGACCTGGGTCTTGGACGACGGGGCGCGTCCGGCCATGAAGCGGGCAGCCGAGGAGGCCGGCATCGGCTACATCACCCGCTCCCCCGACTGGGAAAACCTCCCCCGGCACGCCAAAGCCGGGAACCTGAACAACGCCCTGGCCGCCACCGAAGGGGAGTTCTTACTGATCCTGGATGCGGACCAGATCCCGGAGCCGGAAATCCTGGACCGCATGCTGGGCCATTTCACCAACGAAAAGGTCGCCCTGGTCCAGACCCCGCAGTGGTTCTCCAACGTCACCGACGATGACATGCTCGGAAGCCAAGCACCCCTGTTCTACGGGCCCATCCAACAAGGCAAAGACGGCTGGAACGCGGCGTTCTTCTGCGGCTCCAACGCCATCGTCAGGCGCGACGCCCTCATGCAGATCGGAATCACCGGCTACGTCAAAGGTGTCAGAGCCACCGTGGAGCAGACCCTGAAGGCCGCCGACAAGGTCGTCGCCAAGGCGCGCACCGAACACTCCGCCACCGGACAGCACGTGGCAAAGGCATTGGAGGACGTCGAACTGGCCGTCCGAAGCGCACGACGGGAACTTGCCGGTGACAGGCCCGTCGCGAACGTCACCTATGACTTCCAGCGGAAGATCGACGCCGCAGCACGCAGCGTCGTCACGGCCGATATCGCATCACTCCAGGCGGACCTGGACGAGATCGAACGGCTGTCGGGCCGGGGTCCCTCCGGCGGCTTCATCGACGACGACGCCATTGACCGGCTTGCCCGCCGTGACTGGTCACCCATAGGTGCCATCAGCACGGTGCGCAGGATGGTCCAGGCCCTGGACGTCGACCGGGCCGACGAGGCCCTCCCCATCATGCCGATGGCCACGAACTCCGTCACCGAGGACATGGCCACCTGCATGCGGCTGCACGCCCATGGCTGGGAAAGTGTCTACCACCACGAGATCCTGGCCAAAGGCCTGGCACCGGAGGACCTGCGCACCATGCTGACCCAGCGGCTGCGCTGGGCCCAGGGCACCATGCAGGTGTTCCTCCGTGAGAACCCCCTGCTCCAGCGCGGGCTCGCTTGGGGCCAGCGCCTGATGTACTTCTCCACGATGTGGAGCTACCTCTCCGGGTTTGCCGCCGTTGTGTACATCGCGGCTCCCATCATTTTCCTGTGCTTCGGAGTCATGCCGGTGGATGCGTTCAGCGCCGACTTCTTCGCCAGGCTGATCCCGTTTCTTGTGGTGAACCAGGTCCTGTTCTTCGTCGCGGCCCGGGGCAGGAAGACCTGGCGCGGGCAACAGTACAGTCTGGCCCTCTTTCCGATCTGGATCAAAGCCTGCACGACGGCGGCCGGCAACGTCCTCTTCGGCCGCGATCTCGGGTTCGCTGTCACTCCGAAAACCCGCCAGGACGGAGGGCCGCCTTGGTCCTTGATCCGGCCGCAGTTGATCGCGATCGCAGCCCTGATCGTGGCAGCCATAACCGGACTCGTCCGGATGTTCACCGGACTCGGCGCGCCCGCCGGTACGCTCGTCAACGTGGCGTGGGTCATCTTTGACCTGCTGATCCTCAGCGTGATCATCCGCGCCGCCCTATATCGCGGATACACCCCAACGAAAGAGGTAAATGATGGACTTTGACGTCGAACTGTCCGACGGCGACGGCGCCGTGATCCGCACCCGCGGCCGCCTGAACATGGTCGCCGCCCCCAAGCTCCGGGACCTGGTGGCCCACATCGTCCGTCAGGACGGCCGTTCCCACGTTGTCGTGGACCTCGCGGACACCGACTTCATGGACTCCTCCGGACTCGGAGCCCTGATAGCCGGGCTGAAGACTGCGCGCGCTGCCGGCGGCGACCTTCGCATCGCCCGCGCACAGGCACAGGTCCTGACCGTGCTGCAACTGACCAACCTGGACCAGGTCCTCCACCCCCACACCAGCGTCGAAGAGTGCTTCCAGTGAGTACCGGCGACCGCCTGCAGGTCCACGAACTGCACGCCTGCGCAGACCCCGACTGCCTGGGCAAGGTCCACTGCCTCCTGGAAGACATGTGGGCAGGCTCACCCGACGTGTCGGCGACGGACCGGGCGATGTTTGAAACTGCCGTCATCGAAATCGCCGCCAACATCGTCCAACACGGCACCGCCGAGGGTCCCGTCAACTGCAACCTCACCCTCGAGGTCTACCCGGACAGGCTGGACGCACGCTTCAAAGACGACGGTCTCACCGCTGCCGTTAACCTCGACACTGCCGCCATGCCGGACGCCCTCGCCGAAAGCGGACGCGGCCTCGCCCTGGCCAAGGCCGCCGTGGACGTCCTCAGCTATGAACGGACCAACGGCGCAAACCATTGGACACTGCGTAGAAGCCGCACACACGACTGACACCGAATCAGTACAGCAGCGCCATCGCCTGTCACATTGGTCAAAGCCAGTGATACATTTGTCAAACAGCTTCGCCTGCTACTCGGCCGGCATCCGGCCGCCGGCGGGGAGCATGGGGGAAACTAGGAAATGAACAACGATCCTGCAATGATGCGGGCGGTCCCGGAGCATAAACGTCTTCGATCCCTCGCCGCCCTGCGACTGGACTCCGCCCCCGAAGAGCGCTTCGACCGCATTACGCGCGTTCGACGCCTGCCGGGACCTGATGAAATTTCTCCGCTGGTCAAGCAGATCCCGATAGCTGCGCTCTTCTTTGCGGCGGCGGTCATGAGCAGTTCCATTTCGACGCTGACTGTCAGCAGCTGGCCGGCACTGGCCACGGGCGTCCTGCTGATAGCGGCAGCGACTCTTCTGGGGGCCATCCTTTCCCGTCCGGTCCTGTCGCGCTTCGCAATCATTGTTCCTGCCGCGGATTTCCTCGCCGCCGGCCTGCTTCGGCACGGGACCGGTGAAAGCCATTCCATCTACGCATCCCTTGTGCTCCTGCCCGTTCTGTGGTTCTCAGCAATGGAAGGGCGCCGGTACGTTCTTTACGCGGTCCTCGGCGCCGCCGTGGCGATCCTGGTCCCGTTCGCCCTGGGCGCCGGCACGGACGAGAACCCCAACGAACTGCTCCGCGGCCTGTACAGCATGTTCGTTTATTTCCTGGCCGCAGGGATCGTCAATGAACTCGCCTCCAGAGCCCGCCGGCGCCTGAGGTCCGCCCGCGCACAGGCAACGGCCGCCTCGGAGGAACTTAGCCGCGCGGCCCAGATCCAACGCTACCTCCTGCCCAAAGAAGCCGCCCCGCTACCCGGGTATGAAACCGCCGGCGCCTGTATACCGTCAAAGGCTGTCGGCGGTGACTTCTACGACTGGTACGAAATCGACGGCGGCCTCGGGTTCACTCTGGGGGATGTGATGGGTAAAGGCGCCGGGGCGGGAATGATCGCTGCCACCACACGGGCCGTTATCCGCAGCGCCAAAAACAGCGAGGATCCCGCCACAGCCCTGAGCCTGACCTCAGATTGCCTCACCACTGAGCTAAGCCAGGCAGCGTCCTTCGCCACCCTCTTCCACGCAAGACTCCGTGCCGCGGACGGGCGGGTCCTGTTCTCAGACGCAGGCCATGGCCTGACGCTGCTTATCCGTGCGGACAGGACCTGGGAGGGGCTCGCCTCCCGGGAACTGCCCGTGGGGCTGCTCCCGGGCACAACGTGGCACTCGTTCGAGATTCACCTCAACCCCGGAGACATGATCGTCAGCTTCAGCGACGGAGTACTGGACCTGTACGACGGCACCCTCACCGCCATCGACGAGATCGCCCTGCTCGCCACCGCAGCCACCTCGGCATCAGACATCGTCGACGCCGTGCAAAGGCGGGCCGCAGGAACGAACAACCCCGATGACGTAACCATCCTCGCCGTCCGCAGAACAGCACAACAGCCCGCTCCCCTCGATCATCGAAAATCAAGCCAGCTCACACCAGCACCTCACCGGCTCCCTGAGGAACATTCGACAAGGTGACTTCTGAACCAGGCAAGAATCTTCGATGCCCTTGGCAGAGTTGAACAGGAAGCACTGATGGATGCCCTCCTAAGCCTGAGGATCACCTCCGCGATGGTCGGCGCGCGCAGCCCGTCGTTGTTCGTGTGAGGGCGCCAACGGTTGTAGAACACCTCGATGTAGTGCATGACGCCACGCCGGGCTGACTGCCTCGTGGTGAAGCTGTGGTGATGGTAGAACTCGTTCTTCAGCGACGAGAACGCCGATTCCGCCACGGCATTGTCCCAGCACACGCCCGTCTCTCCCATGGACTGGCGGACCCGGTTTCCCCGGCCATCTTCAGGGCCCCGGTGGTCAGGGAGGCGCGCATATGGTCCGCCATCGCCCAACCGACGATCATGCGGGTGCACAGGTCGATGACGGTGGCCAGATAGAGCCAGCCCTCATCGGTGCGCAGATAGGTGATGTCGCCGACCAGACGTGTTCCCGGAGCCGCGGCGGTGAAGTCGCGGCCGAAGAGATCGGCGAAGACCCTGTCCGGATCCGAAGGGATCGTGGTGCGTTTGAATGCGCGCATCCGCTTCGCGGCCCACCCGTTCTCCGCCATGATGGCAGCGACGGTGCCCACGGAGACCTGGATGCCGCCGGCGGTCAGCTTCGTGTGGACCATCCGGTGTCCGAAGATCCCGTCCGAGGAATCGAACATCGTCTTCACCTGTTCTGTCAGCTCCAGATGCCGGAGGGCCATCGGGGATTCCTCCGCGTCGAGCCACCGGTAATACGAGGCCCTGGAAATGCCCAGCCGGCTGCACATCCACTGGATGGGAAACTGCGCGTCCTTCACCTGAACAGGACGGTAGAGATCCTCTACCGTTGTTCTTTGGCGAAGAACGCGGAAACTTTTTTAGGAAATCGTTCTCCCTTTCGACTTCACGCGGCCGGGCTTCCAAAGCCTTGTATTCGCGGCATCCACCGGGTCATCGGGCCTGCCGCCCGCCCCGGCCGCAGCGTCATGGTGCAGCTGCACCCACCGCTTCAGCGCCGTGACAGAGACGCCGACTTCGGGGGCGACGGACATCGGTGACCGGCCGGAAGAAATCACAAGATCCACGGCATCGGCCTTAAATTCATCGGAATACGTTGGTCGAGCTGACATGAGCACAATCCTTTCAAACTGTGTCTCACATCAGTAGTACACCTCAAATGCCTTCCTGACGAAAAGTGTCAGGTTGAACCATAAAACCCATGCCCCTGGGGTGCCAAGAAACCAGATAGGCGACCCTAGCCTGACATGACTGCCGGCCGCTGCTTTGACTGTCCGTTTGGGTTATGCCTCAACCGGACAGTCAAAAACGTTCCACCACACCTATTGACTAACTTTGATATCGGACTCGAGTTCTGACCGTCCAAACCGGTTTCCGCCCCTGCCTGGCCTTCGCCATGCCGGCGCCTAACTACAAGCCACCACGGCGCATTTACCCTCGGTGATGGCTAGCCGGCCCTTCTTGTTTCACCGACATCGCTGCGCGATGGCGTGAACTGCCGGATCAGCCCGGGACATTCCGGGGATCATTGCCGTAGCTGTTCTTGGAGCCGATCTTTCCGTCCTGGTTCTTGATGACGTGCTCCACCTTGCCGGCCTGGGCAGCGTCCCGACCTGCAGCTTCTGCCTCATCCTTGGTGCCGTAGTCAGCACCGAAAGCACGGCCAGTGCCCGCATTATCCAACGGAGACTGCCTGTACCGCGTGAATACTACGACCAAAAGGGAGTTGATAGTGGTGAGGCCAACCCCACCCCGGTCGGGAATCGAGTACTACAGTGGATGCATGGCTGCCAGCCGCAATCCGCTCGACGACCTGCGCGAAACCATCGGCCATCTGACCGATCAGCTCAAGCTGCACGGTTCGGAGCGCGTCGACGACCTGGTCGGCGATCTCGTCGGTGCGAGGCCCTTGCCGGCCCGGCCGTTGTCCGAGGTGCAGGCCGAGCTCGACGCGCTGGTCG